>JABAZL010000177.1 GCA_018608425.1 Flavobacteriaceae bacterium | reverse complement strand
GAAGAATTCCTTTGCTCTCAGCAACAGGGTCTACTGCAATGGGTAAAAAAGTAGCACAGAAAGTTGGTGCTCGACTTGGAAAATCTTTATTGGAATTAGGCGGAAACAATGCACTAATCATCAGCCCAAATGCAGACCTTAAAACTACCCTACTAGCTACTGTTTTTGGAGCAGTAGGAACAGCAGGGCAACGTTGTACTTCAACAAGAAGGCTTATCGTGCATGAGTCAATCTTTGCACAAGTTGAAGAAAAACTTACAAATGCGTATAAGCAATTACGCATTGGAAATCCGCTGAATGCTGAAAACCATGTTGGCCCGCTAATCGATCAAGATGCAGTATCTCAATATGAAACTGCACTAAAAAACATAAGCCTAGAAGGAGGAGAATGGGTTGTTGAAGGCGGAACACTCACTGGAAAAGGATATGAAAGTGGATGTTATGTGAAACCTGCTATTGCAAAAGTATCGATTGATAGCGAAATGGCTCAACAAGAAACCTTTGCACCTATTTTATATCTTATGAAATATTCAGGCACAGTTGAAAATGCAATTGATATTCAAAACGATGTAAACCAAGGCCTGTCGTCTGCAATCATGACACAAAATTTACAAGAAGCAGAAGCATTTTTGGCTCATTGGGGAAGTGACTGCGGAATCGCAAACGTTAATATTGGTACCTCAGGAGCTGAAATTGGCGGCGCCTTTGGAGGAGAAAAAGATACAGGTGGTGGAAGAGAAAGTGGATCGGATGCATGGAAAGTGTATATGAGAAGACAAACGAATACCATTAATTATTCTGATGATTTACCCTTAGCGCAAGGCATTAAATTCGATTTCTAAACTTTAGTTTCATTATCTTTACTTAATAAAAAAAAACAGCATGTATAGTTTTATAAAAACAGCACATTCCTATTGGGCCTTTATTGTTCTCATTCTTTTAGTTTTAGCAATTGCAAATGCTTTTATGGGAATCGCCAGAAAGAAAACATTTAATTCAACGGATTTTAGACGTTCGCTATTTGTACTCATTTCCTCCCATATTCAATTCTTAATTGGTTTAATTCTATACTTTGTTTCTCCATGGTTTGGGAAATGGAGTGAATTAGGCATGGGCGTGATGAAAGACAGTCAAGCACGTTTATACCTTGTTGAACATCCGATCGTTAACCTTATCGCACTTGTTCTGATTACCATGGGATGGTCCATGCATAAACGTCAGTCATTGGATGCAAAGAAGTTTTCTCGTATTGGTATTTTTTACACCATAGGCCTCCTTTTACTTCTTTCTAGAATTCCTTGGAATACTTGGATCTAAAAATAAACTAAACCCTGTATCGTCCTGAATCTATGATTACTAGCAAAAAGCCAGAATTCAAACACATACTGCTGAAGAATAAACTCAAAATTACTGTTCTTGGTGGGGGTAGCTGGGCTACAGCTTTAATTAAGATTCTTACAGAAAATAAACGCAATGTTGGTTGGTACATTCGAAGTGAGAAAAACAAAGATTTCATTGAAAAACACAACCACAATCCAAGTTATTTAACTTCAACTAGGCTCAAGACAAAACGTCTTAAAATCAGTATCGATATCAATACAGTTGTTGAGCAAGCCGATATCATCATCGTAGCCATTCCGTCTGCCTTTATTATGAATGAGTTTGCAAAACTCCATATCCCATTGAACGATAAAATAATCATATCTGCGGTTAAAGGAGTCATTCCAGAGAATATGAAAATTCCTGGGAATCATTTCCATGAAGATTATGGAGTACCTCTCGATCGGATTGGAGTAATCTGTGGCCCTTGTCATGCTGAAGAAGTGGCAATGGAGAAACTTTCTTATTTAACAATCGCATGTCAGAATCAAACCTATGCAAAGTCTATTGCATCGATGCTTAAGACTAAATACATACGTGTAAAAGTATCAGATGACATCATAGGTACCGAATATGCGGCCATGCTTAAAAACATCTATGCAATTGCTGCTGGAATAGCACACGGTCTCGGTTATGGCGACAATTTCCAGAGTGTATTGATGAGTAATGCAATTCGGGAGACAAAGCGTTTTATTAAAGACGTGCATAAAATGAAACGAAACATCAACAACTCGGCCTATCTAGGAGATTTGTTGGTTACCGGATATTCCGTATTCAGTCGCAACAGAACTTTTGGAAACATGATTGGAAAAGGATATACGGTTAATGCTGCTCAAATGGAGATGAATATGATTGCGGAAGGTTATTACGCAACTAAATCGGCACGCTATATCAATTCGCAATACAGGACACAAACACCTATTATTGAAGCGGTATATCTTATTCTCTACGAGGGGAAAAGACCAGAAAAGATATTCGAAAAATTAACGAAAAAACTCGACTAGAGAGTCGGTTTGAATTGTTGAAGAAAACGCATATCGTTTTCGAAGAACATACGAATATCGCTCACTTGATACAACAGCATCGCAATACGTTCTATTCCCATTCCAAATGCATAACCTGAATATTCATCTGGGTCAATCCCACAATTTTTCAATACATTAGGATCGATCATTCCACAGCCCATAATCTCAAGCCAACCGGTACCTTTGGTGATTCGATAATCAACTTCTGTTTCAAGTCCCCAATAAATGTCTACTTCGGCACTAGGTTCTGTAAAAGGAAAATAGGACGGTCGCAAACGAATCTTCGACTTACCAAATAAGGCTTGAGTAAAGTAGCTGAGCGTTTGCTTCAAATCAGCAAAAGAAACGTTTTTATCAATGTACAACCCTTCTACTTGATGGAAAATACAGTGCGCTCGAGCAGAAATAGCTTCGTTTCTAAAAACACGCCCAGGAGAAATTGTACGAATAGGAGGTTTATTATTTTCCATATAGCGCACTTGTACAGATGACGTATGTGTGCGTAACAAAATATCAGGATCGGTTTGAATAAAAAAGGTATCCTGCATATCGCGGGCAGGATGATATTCGGGTAAGTTCAATGCAGTGAAATTATGCCAATCGTCTTCGATTTCTGGACCTTCTGAAATATTAAAACCGATTTGAGAAAATATATCTACAATACGGTTTCGAACAACCGTTAACGGATGCTGACTACCTAAAGCCGAAGGAAAAGCTGGGCGAGACAAATCACCGTAAACTCCAGTCGCAGTTGCTGAACTCTGAGAAGCTTTTAGTGTTTCAATTTTTTCGGAAACCGCAGCTTTCAATTGATTTAAAACCTGACCGAATTCTTTTTTTTCTTCATTAGGTACAGCTCTAAATGCAGCAAACAGATCATTTAGAATCCCTTTTTTACCTGCATAAGAAATTCTAAATTGTTCTATTGTTTCTTGATCCGTAGCTTCGAATTGAGCTACTTTTTGAAGATGTTCTTTAACCGTTTCAATCATGCTATAAAAATACGTGTTATACTATTGAATTAATCCTTTTTGAATGAAGTAATGCACTACTGCTTCTTTCATCAAGATGCTTTGTTCACCTGGTTTTAGTGGTGGAAGTTTCTCTATCAGTTTAAAATGTGGCCAACGTTCGTCGTCAAAATAATCAAAAGCATAATAGCCGAAGGGCTCCAAAACCGAACAAATTCCGATGTGGATGATGTCCACATTGTCATCTTTCTTAAAACGCTTGTGTACTTGTCCTAATTCCTGAAGACCTACCAAATACAAAATCCCCTCTATGTCTATCGATTCTGTTTCAGAAAAACGTTCCGTCAGTACTGAAACCAATGTTTCCCACTGTTCTTTCAACTCTTCGTTCCGCACAGACGCTTTTTGCATCCGACAAAGATATGGCATTCCTAAAAAGAGGGAGCAGATAGAACAAAAAATCTTTATATTCGTTCTATGAATTATATTGATATAGCAATTGTTGGCTTGGTTCTTTTTGGAGCAGTAAAAGGATTCTCAAAAGGCTTCATCATCGAAGCTGCATCTCTAATTGCGTTAATTCTCGGGCTCATTGGTGCCTTACTATTTTCATCTACGGTTGGAACACTCCTAGAAAGTTTTTTCGATGCTGACCGCATCCCTCCTTCTGGAATTTTATTCATACTAACCTTTATAGCGATTATAATTGGAATTAATCTCTTAGCAAAGTTCTTGACGCGTGTTTTAAAAATGGCAGCCTTAGGCGGGCTTAATCGTATTCTAGGGGCGATTTTTGGCGGGCTGAAATTTGTTTTAATACTCAGTGCTGTAATCTTAATTATGGATCAGTTTGAATTCCTATTCACCTTTATGGAAGATGATGTAATTGAAGAATCACAATTCTACGAACCCGTAAAATCAATAGGTAGTATTGTTTTGGAATGGTTGCTAGATAAAAAAGATTTACTGCCCGATGATTTAGTTTAACATCCTCAAAGAAGAAGCGGTTACCCATCCTTCAGATCCGTTGGCAATTTTAATTTTTCTCCAAGACTCAAGCGAATCTGTGACCGAAACTTTAGTTCCTTCATGAAGCTCAAACAAAACTTCAGAACGTTCATTCGGCTCTCCCCAAATATTAATTTGTGCCTCAAAAATAATTCCTGAACGCTCAACTTGTAGTTGCTTATCCTTGGTGTAAGTAAGCGTAAATAATGCAAGAAAGATGACCGTGACGAGCCAGAAAACAGAAAAATAGAGGCGTTTCCAGACAGTATTCGAGTTGAATAAATACAACACGAACAAAAGCGACAAAAGCCACGCTATTCCAATTAGTATTAGAGCCCAATTTGCAATTGAAAATCCAGAAGTTATTGTTTCTATTACTTGATCAAAAAAGCTTTTAGGAAGGACTTCAATAGCATCGAGCGACATGTTTTGGGCAAACTGTAAATTGGTTAGAATTTCTTTATTCTCTGGATCTAATAATTTTGCTTTTTCAAAATAAAAAACACTTTCCCCTACTTCACCCAAACGATAATAAGCATTAGCTAAATTAAAATACAATTCTGAACTGTGAACCTCAGCTTTTAAAACAAGTTCATAACTTGATATGGCTTCCTGATAAGCACCAAGGTTATACGCTTTGTTACCTTGATCAAAAAGAGCGTCTGGTGTTTGAGCCGTCATTGTTGTACTCAAAAAGAGAAATGCAATAAAAGAATTTATCCGCTTCATAATTGTTTATCCATTTTTGAAATTAATCCAGAAGCTCGATCAAAATCTTCTTGCATACGAACTGAAGTTGCTGGCGCATATCGGGCAGCTTCACAATCTTCGAGTAGCCTAACAAAATCCTTAATTACGACTGAGCTCACTTCCTTATCTTGTAATAAACTTGAAATTCTAGCTTTGCTAAATTCTGCAGTTACGATATGAAGTTTCGCTTTTAAATAATTGTGCAATGCCCTTTCAAGTGCATTGTAAAATACTTCTTTTTCTCCAAGGGCTTTCTTTGCAGAACTCAAATATTTCTTAGCTAATCGATTCGCCGCTTTTTGTCTTAGGGTCATTGGATCATTCGTACGTCCAATTTGGGTTTTCAACCAAATTGAAATCAAGAGTAGCAATACAAATGGTAAAAACAGCATCAAATAAAAAGTACGTCCACCAAAGAAAGAATCTGTTGATTTAATGGGTATCAATTGAGTCTCTAGAGCGATGAAATTAAATTGATCTTCATTCAATTTTGGTCGTAAGAGATTAGAAACTGCCTGCCCCTTAGAAGAAGTTCCAGCAACGGGGCCTTCATTTACATTAACCATTTGCTCCTCTGAATTAAGAGTAACATAGCGATTCTTATTGGGATCAAAATACGAAAACGACACACCCGGTATTGGATAGTTTCCTTGAAATTCTGGAACAATAGTATAAGTATCTTGAATACTACCTTGCATTCCAAGTAGGTTTGTTTTTATGTTTTCTGTGTGTTCCGGTTCATAAACTTCAAGTGCTGCGGGAACATTAATTTTTGGCAGATTGAATAGTTTTAAATTTCCTCTCCCAGAAACTTTTATCGTTCCTTGAAAAGATTCAGATGCTTTCAATACATCCTTATTTAAACTAAAATTCAAATCAAAATTTCCTACCGCCCCTGTAAAACCGACAGGTTTTCCTTCTAGTGGAAGTGGCTTTACTTTTATGGTACGCTTTCCAGCTGTGATTACTTTTGGAACTTGTCTATTGACTAGATTCCCCCAGATGTCTCGTCGGTTAGAAGGCACTTGAACCGTAACATTAAGGGTCAAAGGCTCCAAAATTAACTCCCCTGTTTTTTGTGGATAAAGGACCGCTTTTCTCCAAGTAACATAGTTATACGTTGCTCCTTTGTATGTCCCTTGCTTCATCTCCAATTTCTTGATTGGAATCAAATGACTCCAAAAATCAGCATAACCTGGACTTTCAACTTCATTGACGTTGGATATCCCGATTTCGGAAGTGTAATATAATTTGTAAACTACGGTAAAGGCCTCGTTTAAATAGGGTTTTCCATTTGAGACTTCAGCTACCAAATGCACATTTTGATCTGCAATATAATCTGCATTACCAGCTTGATTTGGAGTTTTTACAGCCTCGGTAACTTCTACCGAAACGGGAGATGTTTTATAAATCGCTCCGTCAATTTTAACGGTTGCTTGTCCAATGCTGAGTTTCCCTTTTCTAGTGGGATTAAGAAAGTAGGTAAATGATCTTGAAAAAGATCGCTTTCCATTGATCCAACTATTACTTGTCGATTGGTTGGGACCTCCAACTACACGAAATCCTTCGAATTGGGGTGGCGTAAAATTATCACCATTCTTATTCATTTCAAAGCTAACCTTCAATCGTTCATTAATACCCAAACGGTTCTTACTCACCTTTGTTTGAAAGGTGACCTGAGCTCCTAATTGGAATCCTACGGTCAATAGGAAGGTTGCTAAAAGTATTTTTTTTAACATAAAAACTTACCAGTCTTTTTTAGTTTTAACAGGAGTGCCTTTTACTTTTTGAGCATTTACTTTTTCCTGTACACCTTTTTCTTGATTGTTCATTGCCTCTAAGAGGCTCTTTACTTGTTCGGGGGATATTTGTCCTGGTTTGGGTTGTGGTGGGGGTTGCTTCTTTTCATCTTCTTCCCCTTCTTTTTCCGGGTTCTTGGGCTTATCCTCCTCCGACTTTTCTTTGGAGTCGTCTTCAGGCTTACCGTCTTCTCCTTCTTTTTTGTCTTTGTCTTCTCCTTCGTCTTTAGGGTCTTCTTGATCTCCCTTTTCGTCTTTCTTCTCCTGGTCGCCCTCTTTGTCTTGATCTTCTTTATCCTGATCTTTTTTGTCTTGATCTTGTTCGTCTTGCTGATCTTGTTGTTGTTCTTTTTCTAAGAGCTCCTTGGCAAGCGCATAATTGTATCGAGTTTCTTCATCTGTAGGATTATTTCTCAATCCATTTTTGAAAGCTTCGACAGCCTGAGCATAATCTTTTTGCTGCATATACACATTTCCTAAATTATGAAAGGCTGCATGTTTTTCATCTTTAGATGTTGTGTTTTTTTGAGTTTGAAAGAAACGCTGAGAAGCTGCAGAATAGTCTTCTATTCGGTAATTTGTATTTCCCAAATTGTGAAGAGCTTCGGATGTATCAGGAGCCAAGGAAACCGCTTTGCGGTATTGAGCTTCAGCATCAATATACTCGGCCTCTTCGTGGGCTTCGTTTCCATCCACAATTAGGTTATTGGCCGCTTCGTTTTGACTCCAAGCCAAAGCCGAAATGAACACTAAAAACAAGAAGGGAAGGTTTTTAAAATTCATAGCATTAATCTTTTTTGTTCTCGTTAAATAAGTTCATTCGCAACACCCATTTGGTTTGGGTTTCGAACAATAATATTTCTATCAAAAGTAACAGAAATCCTGCAATCAAAAAAGGTTGGAATCGGTCTTTATAACTCACAAACTTTTTTGCTTCAAATTCTTTTTTCTCCATTTGCTTCAGAGTCTCCGAAACAAATTCTAAAACTGCTTGTGTATCATTTCCTTCTGTGTAATTTCCTTCAGTTACATCGGCTATGGAGGTAAGCACTTCAGGATTCCGTTTGGTCATTACAACCTCGCCGTTTTCGTCTTTCTTATACGACTCTACTATTCCGTTGCGCTTGATAGGGATCGGTGCTCCTTTTTCGGTTCCTACACCAAAGGTAAATATTTTAATTCCCAACTCTTTTGCTTTTTCAGCTGCTGCCATTGCCTTTTCTGAATGATCTTCTCCATCTGACAAAATAAAAATAACCCGATTGGTTTGATCTTCATCATCAAAATAAGTTGCTGCTAAATCAATCGCAGCGTCAATAGCCGTTCCTTGTGAAGAAAGCATATCGGTATTGAGTGCTTGTAAAAACATTTTTGCAGCTCCATAATCTGTTGTAATGGGCAATTGCGGTACAGCTTGCGCTGCATAGGCTATAATCCCAACACGATCGCTCGCCAATTGATTCAAGAGTGCAGAAACAAGTCGTTTTGCTTTTTCAATACGGTTGGGGGCAATATCCTCTGCCAACATACTCTTGGAGACATCGATAGCAAAAACAATGTCTACACCTTCTCTTTTTACTGTCTCTAACTGAGTTCCTATTTTGGGATTCACTAATGCAAGTATCAAACAACTAACCCCCAAACTTATCAAAATGAGTTTGAGTAAAGGTTTTAATCGCGAACGTTCTGGACTTAAAACTTCCATTAATCGAGATGAAGCAAATTGTTCTTGTGCTTTTCTTTTCCAAGCAGAAATCCAAAGATAGCCAAGCCACAATACGGGTAGCATTGCAAAAACATAAAAATAAATCGGCGCGTCTAATTGATACATTGTTATATAAAACTTCTAAAAATTGTGTTCTTCAAAATCCATTCCATAAAGAGTAAGCCAAGGGCTATTAGAATGAGTATCCTGTATTTTTCTTCGTAATTATAATACTTAAACTCTTCAACTTCTGTCTTTTCTAACTTATTAATTTCATCGTAAATATCTTTTAATTTTTTAGTGTCTGTTGCTCTAAAATACAAACCTCCGGTATCGTCTGCAATCGACTGCAAAAGCTCTTCATCGATCTCAACCTTGGTTAGTCCGTATTGGAATTTTCCATTTGGTAAAACTCCAATAGGAGCTTTGGCGGTTCCATTACTCCCAAGGCCAATGGTGTAGGTTTTAATTTGAAATTCTACAGCCAACTCAGCTGCTATTTTTGGTTCAATAAAACCTGAATTATTAACTCCATCGGTAAGCAAAATAATGACTTTACTTTTAGCTCTACTATCTTTCAATCGGTTTACAGCCGTAGCCAAACCCATTCCAATTGCGGTTCCATCGTTGATTACTCCATCGTATCGAATACTGCGTAAGGCGTTTTTTACGATGCGCTTATCACTTGTTATTGGCGTTTTGGTATAACTCTCACCGGCATAAACGACTAAACCAATCCTATCGTTTTGACGGTCATCAATAAAATCTGCTGCTACTTCTTTGAGTGCATTCAATCTACTGGGTTTTAGATCCTGCGCCAACATACTCGAAGAGACATCTATGGCCATGACAATATCAATCCCTTTATTGGTTTTGGTTCGCGAAGAAACATCTACGGTTTGTGGGCGAGCAAGAGCGAGAACAACAAGTGCCAGGGCACTAATTCTGAACACAAACAAGATGGGTTGAAAATGAGCCAAATTGGAACGTACTCCCTCAAAACCTTTAGTCGATGAAATGGTGAGGCGCGCTTGCTGTAGCTTACGTTTGTAAACATACCATACGATGACCAAGGGGAGTGCTATTAATCCCCACAGATATTCTGGATTCGCTAATTCTATTCCTTCAAACACGTTTATAATTCTTTTAATACTTCTAGTGATTCTATAATTCGAGCTTCGATTTTATCTCCGTATCGATCGTCTTTGGCATACAACATGCGCAATTCAACTTGTACTTGTTCGAATGGCAAAATAATGGATCGCAAACGACAACGTGTACGTTCTTTTCCGTCAGGATTTAAAAGGTCGAGTGTTCCAGAAAGCTGAATCACTTCTGAGCCATCCTTTGTTTTAAAAGGGTCTGGATTAATCAACATATTGGCAGCACCGTCTTCTTCTAAGCCTGCAATTATTTTATTGATTATTTCCTGAGTTTCTTGCTGCTGCTCCTCTTCTGATTTTTCTTTTCCTTGTTCGGGTGGAGCTTGTTGTATAAAACTCATTTGTACGTAAACCGAGTTTAGTGGATCACCCGCTGAAAAAAGGATTGTTCCTTTAGGAGTTTCTGCTGCTCGCACCAAAACCTCAGGCGTAGCAAGTAATAAAGCAGGGGTTCCATACTGACTCTGAACCCATTTATTATTCATCATAACCTTAGTCGGGTATTGAATGAGGGTGTCTTTTACGTTGCCAAAACCATAGATATATACAGTAATAAGGCCTGCAAAGAGAATCAATCCTAGCGTTCCAAATCCAGCAATCTTGAATTGCTTTTGGCGCTTTTGCTTTTTCAAAACTTTTTGATAAGCTGCAGTAGCTTCAATTTCTTCTTGCGTAGGTTCGGGAAGAGCTTCTTGTGTTTTTATAACAACATCTTCTACCAAATTACGATCGTTGGTTGCAACTTCAAATTCAGGGGCAGAACGAGCAAATTTGACTAAATCAGCATGTTCAAGAACACGTTTTAAGGAACGTAAAGTTTCCCCGTCTAAATCAAGTTTCCCAGAATCTTTGAGTAACTCTAATTTCTTTAACAATTCTTTCGAAGTACTTTCTAATGCCGTTATGTTTGCTTCTTCTTCCAAGTAACGACGCACAACATCGGTTAGCTTAGAATAATAACTCTTATATTCTTCTTGTAATCGTGGACGTTCTTCCTCAAGTGCTTTGAGCTCGAGTAATGCACGATCAAATGGAGGAAGTTCCTTTCGTTTCTCAATCAGTTTTTTCTGAACTCTTAGCACTAAAAAAACAGCTAGAATCAAAAGAATCAGACCAAAAACAGTAATTAAAATCTGTTGTGTTAGTTTTTTGTACCCCCGCTTAACTGCAACTAAAGGTTTAATATCAAACAAAGGTTGCTTGAGGGTATCGACTAAAACAGTATTTACTCGTATCGAAATAGAATCGGATATCGCCCCAACTCCATTGATCAAGATTTTCTGTTTTGGAATCCAATACGTACCAGAGTCAAACTGAATTAAAGCATATTTTTTGGTAAATAAATAATGTGCTTGAGAGCGGAGCGTGTCCAAAGGAAAGTCTTCTAAAAGTTCGAAAGGGGCAAAATTGGGTTGCTCTGCAAATTGAATTTGTGATAAACTATCGCCTTTAATTTGATAGCGAATATTGATTTGTTCTCCGATTCTGAGCTCGGTAGAGTCAACAGCTACCAACAATTCCTCATAGGTCTGTGCAATTCCTTTTGTAAAAGAAAAAAGAACTGAAAAACACAATAAAAAAATAATTTGTCGCATGCTTATATTCTAGCTTTAAAATAGCCTAATAATTTTTTAACGTAGCTCTCTTCCAAACTACAGTGTAATGTTCCTGCACCGTTTTTTCTAAATAAGGTTTCAAAAGTATCAACATGTTTTTGATGTGATTTTTGATATTGATTCCGAACTGCCTTGGAAGCTGTATTGACCCATTGTGTTTTCTGAGTCTCGCTGTCAAGCATCGGAACAAGTCCAATGTTAGGCATTTCTACTTCTCTCTTATCGTAAACTCTAATCCCCGTGAGATCATGTTTTTTTGCTGCAATCCGTAAGGTTTTTTCGTAGGAATCATCCATAAAATCAGAAAGCAAAAAGACAATCGCTTTCTTTTTTAGTATTCCTGATAAAAACTCCAAAGCAACGCGGATATCCGTTTGCTTGCTCTTCGGTTGATATTCTAGAAGTTCTCGTATGATACGCAAAACATGGGTTCTCCCTTTTTTGGGTGGAATAAATAATTCTACTTGGTCTGAAAACAGAAGTAAGCCAACTTTATCGTTATTTTGAAGTGCAGAAAAAGAAAGTGTCGCAGCTATTTCTGTCAACACTTCTCTTTTAAATTGTTGTCCTGATCCAAAAAATTCCGAGCCACTAACATCGACAACCAACATCAAGGTCAGTTCTCGTTCTTCTTCAAAAACTTTTACGAAAGGTTCGTTATAGCGTGCAGTAACATTCCAATCAATGGCGCGGACATCATCTCCAAATTGATATTGACGCACCTCGCTAAAGGTCATCCCTCTTCCTTTGAATGTACTGTGATATTCGCCACCAAAAACGTGATCGCTTAAGCGACGTGTTTTGATTTCAATCTTCCTTACTTTTTTTAAAAGCTCTTTCGTGTCCATTACTCTAAATGTTCCTTCTTAAAATGTTTTTAGGACCATTTACGGTACTTCAACCTCATTAATGATCTGACTGATTATATCTTCGGTAGTTACATTTTCAGCTTCGGCTTCGTAGGTAAGACCAATTCTGTGTCGCAATACATCAAATACAATTGCTCGGACATCTTCAGGTATTACATATCCTCTGTGCTTAAGAAACGCATGGCATTTAGCAGCAGTAGCTAAATTGATACTTCCCCGCGGAGATGCTCCAAAACTAATCAGTGGTTTTATTTTACTAAGACCATAGCGCTCTGGATATCGAGTAGCAAAAACAAGGTCTAAAATATACTTCTCAATTTTTTCGTCCATATACACAGAACGTACTGTTTCTTGAGCCGTAATAATCTGTTTGGTTGTAACAACCGGCTTTACCTTAGCTTGGCTTGCACTCAAATTGGATCGAACAATCAGTTGTTCGTCTTCAAGGCTCGGATAATCAATTACCGTTTTCAACATGAATCGATCTACTTGCGCTTCTGGAAGTGGGTAGGTTCCTTCTTGTTCTACTGGATTTTGCGTTGCCATTACTAAAAAAGGCTGTTTCAATGGGAAGGTCGTATCGCCAATGGTCACCTGTTTTTCTTGCATCGCCTCCAATAAAGCCGATTGAACCTTTGCTGGAGCACGATTAATCTCATCTGCCAAAACAAAGTTGGCGAATATAGGCCCTTTTTTAATCGAGAAATCATTCTCTTTAATATTATAAATCATGGTCCCAACAACATCTGCTGGTAGTAAATCTGGCGTAAACTGAATACGACTAAAGTCTGCTTTCACAGCCTTACTCAAGGTGTTAATGGCTAACGTTTTTGCTAAACCTGGCACCCCTTCCAATAAGATATGCCCACGACCCAAAAGACCGATCAGCAATCGCTCAACCATATGCTTTTGACCAACGATTACTTTGTTTATCTCTAGGGTAAGTAAGTCGATGAAAGCACTCTCTTTTTCAATTTTTTCGTTAATAGCACTAATGTCTACATTGGTATTATTATCCATAAGCTTATATAAATGTTTTTTAGGAATACAAAAATGGAGAAATTATAACGTATCTCTTGTTAATAATTGGTTAAAAATAGTAAGAAAAAATACTCCCTTGGACTACCTATTAATCATAAATTTATAAGGAATTTTTTAATTACAAAAACCAATGAGTCAATTTTCTAAAATAATTGCAGGAACCATGACCTGGGGAACGTGGGGTAAAAACTTTACTCCCTCCGAAATGAGTTCTTTAATCGAGGGCGCTTTGTCACTTGGAATCAGCACATTTGATCATGCCGACATCTACGGAGGATATACGACCGAAGCCGCATTTGGCGCTGCATTTAAAGATAGTAAAGTTGATCGTTCACAGGTTCAATTCATAAGTAAATGTGGTATCCAATACCCAAGTGAAGCACGTCCGTTAAAAGTAAAGCATTATGACTACTCAGCGGAGCACATCATATGGTCTGTAGAGCAATCGCTTCAGAACCTTAATACCGAATACCTTGACGTTCTTTTACTTCACCGTCCCAGTCCTCTTATGGACCCTCAAGAGATCGCAAAAGCTTTTGTTCAGCTCAAAAGCCAAGGGAAAGTAAAAAGTTTCGGGGTATCCAATTTTACGCCTGCACAAATGAGTCTTTTGAGTACGGAGAATTTAATTGAATGGAATCAATTGGAATGCTCTTTAACACAATCGAAAGCCATGCTCGATGGAACAACAAACCACTTGATGCAGCATCAAATTGGTGCTATGGCTTGGAGTCCTTTAGGAAGTTATTTCAAAGAAGATAATGAGCAATCGCAGCGTCTGAGACCTGTTGTTCAAAAAATGTGTGCAACGTACAGTGCAACAGAAGACCAAATACTATTGGCTTGGCTGCATCAGCATCCGGCTCAGATTCATCCTGTTGTTGGAACAACGCAAGAAGCAAGACTAAAAGATGCTATGGATGCCTTAGCGATTAAATTAACGATTCAAGACTGGTTTTTACTTTTAGAAACAAGTTTGGGTCATAGAATGCCTTAAAGATGAATAAAACCATTCTCATTACTGGAGCAACAAGCGGAATAGGTAAAGCTACTGCCGAATTCTTGGCCTCTCAAGGTGCTCGTCTAATTTTATGCGGAAGAAGACAAGAACGACTAGATGCTTTAAAAGAAGAACTTCCTACCGAGGTTCATACCCTAAACTTTGATGTGCGAAATCGAGCGGCTGTTTTTGAAGCTATTGATAGTCTTCCAGATGCCTTTACTCCCATCGATGTTTTAATTAATAATGCTGGAAATGCTCATGGCTTGGACGATGTTGTTGGTGCAGACCTAGACGATTGGGATGCGATGATTGACGGTAATGTAAAAGGCGTTATGTATGTAACCAAAGCCATTTTACCTCAAATGA
Organism: Flavobacteriaceae bacterium; assembly: GCA_018608425.1. GTDB lineage: Bacteria > Bacteroidota > Bacteroidia > Flavobacteriales > Flavobacteriaceae > Arcticimaribacter. The sequence continues at coordinate 4,591 of JABAZL010000177.1, read as the reverse complement.
CCGAGCGAAAAAAAGGCCACATAATCAATATTGGATCCATAGCTGGATTTGAGGTCTATCCAAAAGGGAATGTATATTGTGCGAGTAAGTTTGCAATTGATGCATTTACGAAAGGACTTCGAATTGATTTGAATCCGTACGGAATTCGTGTAGGAGCAATAAATCCTGGTTTGGTTGAAACGGAATTTTCTGAAGTACGGTTTAAAGGTGACGAAGACCGAGCTGCTTCTGTTTACAGCAAACTAGATGCTCTACAAGCAGAAGATATTGCAAACACCATTTTGTTTATGATCCACGCGCCCGAGCATGTTACTCTTGCAGACATCACTATTTTACCAACAGCTCAAGCCAATGCGACTGTTCTCAATAAACGCGTATGATCAACAAACGACTTTTAGTTAAAGCACTACTTGCTCACAATGATGAGAATAGTTTTTTTGACAAAAAGTTGAAAGTAAATTTGAGAGGGAAAGAAGGGAAGGCAAAATTCCTAAAGCACGTATGTGCGCTTTCGAACTCCAATCCGAGTAATAATTCGTACATCGTTATTGGAGTAGAAGACGAAAATAATGACATCGTTGGGGTTGATTTTTTTGATGACAGTAAAATTCAAAACCTCATCAATGCATATCTCGATCCTGCACCCACAGTACTCTATGAAAACATCCCCTTTCCTCACTTGAATGAAGGGAAAGTAGTGGGTTTGGTTACCATTCGATCTAATAATAAACCGGCAACTCTACAGAAAAACATTTGGAAGTATAAAAAAGGAATGCAGTTTTTGAGAGAAGGGAGTATGTCAGTACCCTACACCAAAACAATTAGTGCTTTAGAAGACAACAATACAGTAGTCAGTGCTTTAGAAAATCATGCGCAAAACAACATCAAACTAACTTTAGATGGCGTAATGGATTTTATAAACAGACATCAAGGAGGATTGATGGCCCAATACAAAGTATTCAAAGAACTCTTTGTGGTATGCTGGTCTGGTCTTGAAAAACAAGTTAAAGGCACTACTTTTTATTCTCGAGTTGATATTGAATTAATCAACGAACAAGTCAAATTATTTTATTCTAATCTTGATGAGGTTGAAATTTCATTTTCTGAAAATGAGTTCATCATTACCGAATATATTGAGCTTGGAATCAATGGTGCATTTAAATTTTATCCCTTAGAAGAAGTCCGTATTTGCTTTGAAGAAAACGGAAACTACTTTATTCATTCAGAGTTGTTATTTAAACTTCCAAACTGGAATAAAAAGACACTCCACCACTTGATGAATTCTAGCTTGGTTTTGGTTGACAAAATCAAAAATGGGAAACAACTGAATGGAAAGGAAGAACACGAACAATATCAGCTGTGTTCCCTTTACATGATTTGTCTACTATTTGAAATTCCAAACGCAAAAGAAGCGTTAGAACGCATACGAATTCTGTTTAAAAGCAGGAGTATCAAACTCTACCAAACCTACAAAGACACGCAAAGAGTTTTAAGAAAAATTAAGTATAATTAGGTTGATCAATTCTACAATAACCGTTAATACTTTTTTAATAATGTAAGACATAGTGTTATAAATTTTGGGGTTTATTTTTCAAAAGTACGAAAATCATCTAATTCAAAGGTACCATCTTGAGCAGTTTTTCCGCTTCCCACGTATTTAAAGGCGAATAATCTATTGTTGCTTCAATAGGCGTAAAACAAAAGCATCTGGAGTTTCTTGGTAGGCTCCACTGTTTTCTAATCCTTCTGCTATCGCTTTTCCACGCAAAGTATCCGTATGGGCTCTGCTGTGATATAAAACGTTTAGGTCGATTGTACCATCTGCATTCAAGAATATGTTCCCTGCTGTGTTAAAAAGGTACAGATCAGGATCAGTGGAATCTATGAAATTGATAAAATCGACCGCATCTAACTGTTCTTGAGTTGGCACTACACCCCCATAGAAAAGAGAAAACAGCATTTGAAATTCCGTACTGCTTTGGGTAATTGTATCAATGCTTAAGTCCATAAATAAGGGCTCCCAGTCGTAAAGATTATAAGTACTCTGCGTTTCTATTGCAACGACACCTATAACTCCTGCATTATGTTCCGCTTGTAATCCGTTCCACAAGGCTATCCCTGCGCCAGAAGAAGCACCTCCAAGGATCATTTTATTAACATCAATGTCAATACTTGAAGCGATCGATCGGATATGATTCAACAGCAGTGTTCCATCCGAAAGAGATGTTATCACACCTTCACTGTTGGGACTAGTCAAATAACTGTAATTGGCATTAACAATAGCCACTTTTTGAGATAGTAAGCTTTTGATGATATCATCAAAAGGAGCCTCATAGGTGTCACTCTTGTCATTAAACAAAAAACTTCCTCCATGAAAAAAGAGAACTACTCCAATTGGAGCGCCGTCTTTTGGTAAAAAAATATCATAGGTATTTCGTTCTGCTGAGCCGTATGAAAGATTACTAAAAAACAGGGACGAATCTTCTAAAGGATTCGTTTCTGGGCTTTTGTTTAGAACGGTTATAGCGCGTTCCTCATAAGTTTCTACTAAATCATTGTCATCCGATCCGCAACTAAGGATCATAAACAATAAAAAAAAGGGGGCAATTTTTTTCATAATGGAACTGTTTTTAGTAAAACTACAAAAATTACTATTCTTCTAGTCCTTCGGGGTATAGGAAATTATTGTAAGGAAACCGAGTTACATGTATGTCGCGAATAGCAGCATACACTTGTTTTCTAAAATGCATAATATTATCTTTTTTGGTAGCAGAAATAAAAAGAGCATTCCCATTCATTTGTGCCATCCAAGTTTGCTCCCACTCAGCTAGGGTGTTGTGTCGTTTTGTTCTCTCTGTAACCAAATCATCTGGTTCAATGACCAGTGGTTCGTAGGCGTCAATTTTATTGAAAACCATAATAGTAGGTTTGTCTTGACTTTTTATTTCAGTAAGAATCAAATTTACCGATGCAATATGGTCTTCAAAATTGGCATGGGAGATATCAACGACATGAAGTAATAAATCTGCTTCTTGAACCTCATCCAATGTGCTTTTAAAGGACTCGACCAATTGAGTAGGTAGTTTACGGATAAACCCAACCGTATCACTCAACAGAAAAGGCAAATTTCCAATAACTACTTTACGAACTGTTGTATCTAAGGTGGCAAATAATTTATTTTCGGCAAAGACCTCACTTTTTGCGATTGCATTCATCAAGGTCGATTTACCAACATTGGTATATCCAACTAAAGCAACTCGAACGAGTGCGCCACGATTTCCTCTTTGAGTCGACATTTGCTTGTCAATAATCAATAATTTCTTTTTGAGTAAAGCAATTTTATCCCGAACAATACGTCTATCGGTTTCAATCTCAGTTTCTCCAGGTCCTCGCATTCCTATTCCCCCTTTTTGACGTTCTAAATGCGTCCAAAGTCCTTTTAGACGGGGTAATAAATATTGATACTGTGCTAATTCTACCTGATTACGAGCATAGCTGGTTTGGGCACGCTGAGCAAAAATATCTAGGATTAAACCGGTACGGTCTAGTATTTTGCACTTCATAACTTCTTCGATATTCCGTTGTTGTGCTGGCGATAATTCATCATCAAAAACTACAGTTGAAATATCATTTTCAGAAACAAAAAGCTGAATTTCGTAGAGTTTGCCACTTCCAATAAAGGTTTTAGGATTGGGGAGTGTCATTTTTTGAGTGTACTGTTTTATGACTTCTCCTCCAGCTGTATGTGCCAAAAAAGCAAGTTCAGCTAAATATTCTAGGGCTTGATCTTCGTCTTGTCTTGCGGTTATAACTCCAATCAAAACTGTTTTTTCGAAATCAAGTGTTTTCTTTTCTATCATTATTTTAGGGGTCCCATTTTTTTAATTCTAATTGTGTTCCATCAAACTCAGCAAAAGTGAAGTGGGTAATCCAATCCCCAAGATTTACATAACGTGCTTCAGGTCCAATCGGAAGGTCTAGTGGTAAGTGTCGGTGTCCAAAGACAAAAAAGTCGCGCTTCTCTTCAGCTAATTTTCTATGACAATACTGAACCAACCATTCTTCCTTTTCGCCCAAGAAGGTAACGTCTTCGTCTCCAGAGATCGTTTTGTTTTTCACGGACAGATATTGTCCTAAACGCACTCCAATATCAGGGTGAATCCAACGGAAAAACCATTGAAAAAAAGAAGCTTTGAACACTTTCTTCATACGCTTATACCCCTTGTCATTAGGTCCTAATCCATCGCCATGCGCAATGAAAAACTTTTTGTCATTAATCACAAGTTCTTGGGCTTGATGATGTACGATAAAGCCCAATTCTTTTTGAAAATAATCTCGAGTCCAAAAGTCGTGATTCCCAGCAAAAAAATGAATTTCTACACCTTGATCTGCTAGCTCTGCCAATTTACCTAGCACACGAACAAAACCTTTCGGAACTACCGTTTTATACTCAAACCAAAAGTCAAAGAGGTCTCCTAATAAAAATAAAACCTCCACATCCTTCTGAATATGATTCAGCCAAGCAACAAAAACACGTTCTCTTGGAGCGCTCTTTTCTGCAGTGGGAGCACCCAAATGGTTGTCCGAAGCA
>JABAZL010000051.1 GCA_018608425.1 Flavobacteriaceae bacterium | reverse complement strand
GGAATTATAATTATTCCTGCGTAAGGTTTTATTATTACAATAATACTCAGGATAGCGATACCCATAACCAACAATGCAAAGATCCCTTCTTTTTTTTGTATTTGAATAATGCTGAAAGAGCTGAATTCATGTGTTGGGGTTTAAGTATTTTTTTCTGAAGTAGTTACAGATTAAGAATTGGGCAGGGATATAGGTGGCCATAATCCAGAAGCCAAAAATGTTTTCTTGAAAATAAAAAGTATTGAATGCGATCATGCTATCAGAAACAATAAATAAGACAACTCCAAATAAAAGAGCTAGCGTTTTTGAACTTTTCTTTTTTCTCCACAGCAGCATGCTTACAGCGCCTATAGTCGCTAAAGTGAGTGCATATCCACTAACAGGAAAAGACAGCATCCCGAGTTTAGTACCTAATAAACTCATCGTACCAACAAAGTAGCTTCCAAACAAGATTAGCGGTAGAAGAATTTCTTTAGAGAGAAAGAGTTTTTTAAAAGGAAGTTGTATTTCTTTAACAATCAGGTATAAATAGCAAAGTTGTGCTCCCCAGAAAGAGAAGATTCCTAAGAGGAAAAACAAACGACTTTCACCCATCAAGAAAAGATCTCCTAACCAAGAACATCCGAGCGCAATTAAAAATAATTTCCCTGCTTGTTTGTTGTAATAGAAAACAGCTAATAATGGTATTATCAGTGGTTTTGTGTAGGTCGTCAAGAGTTCTTGATTTGTATACTGTCCAAAGACATGAAGAATGCCAATGATCCAGAAAAGGTAAGCTACTCTTTTCATTTAATTATATATTATAGTGTGCTTCGTCTAAAGTATGGAATTCTACTGAGACTAAAAAAGTTAGACCTTTTTAACTACAAAAGTAACAACACCCCAAATGATCAATTCGTTTTCTTCCGTTACGCGTATGGGTTTATATTTTGAATTTTCGGGCATCAAATAGATACATTCTTCTGCTACCTTTAAACGCTTAACGGTAAATTCACCATCAATAAAACAGACTGCGATATTGTTGTCTTGCGGCTCTTTACTGCGGTCAATAACTAGAAGATCACCATCATCTAATCCAGCCCCTTGCATAGACTCTCCTGCTACTCGAGCATAAAAAGTAGCCTCAGCATTTTTGACAACCTCCTGGTCAATACTGATTCGAAGTTCTTTAAAGTCATCTGCAGGCGAAGGGAAGCCAGCGGATACCCCATTTTGTGCTAGGGGCATCTCTTGAGATACCTCTGTATTTGGTTTAAAGAAAATGATGGCTTGCTGCGACGTTTGGTCTTTTTTCATAGGGTGATATTCGAATTGTTGTTGACAGTAAAAACTTCTGTAAGCTCTGTTGTGTAGCGCTTGGAAAGATGTTCTTGCCGCATATTCCAAGTCGAATTGAGGTCTTGATTCCCTAATTTGATTTTATGTGGTCCAAAGCGTAAATGTATTTTGTCAATAGCTTGCATCAACGGGTCGTGTTTGTTTAGGTCGGGTTGAAACAAGTTGAACTGTCGCTCTTTGGCAGGGACTAATCCCAGTAGAATTACGCCTGCTTTCTTGTAATCGATACCATCCTTAAAAATGCGTTTCAAACCAGTTACTGCGTGTTTGGAGATGGTGAGGCTAGAGTCAGTAGCGTATGGGAGGGTAATTACACAACTGTTGCGGTATTGTTTTTTATTTTTTTGATGTGAATTACTGCGAATGAACACAAGGACAGCGCTGCAACTTCCTTCTTGTTTTCGAAGCTTTTCTGCGCAGCTATTGGCATAAGTCGAAATGCGCTCTTCTAATTGATGAAATCGGGAAAGATTGTTTTTGAAACTTCGAGTAGTTGCAATGGATTTTTTAGCAGGAATAACATCCTCTAGTTTAATGTAAGGCAATCCGAGTAAATCTTTTTTTAAGCGTAGTTCCAGCACACTCATGTGTTTTTTAATCCATGAATCGGGAAGATTAGCAAAATCATACGCTGTTCGAATTCCTTGTGCTTCTAGCCTTTTGCTATGCTGCCTACCTATGCCCCAAATATCTTTTACGGCAGTCCATTTCAATGCTTTTATTCGTTTTTCGCAACTGTCAATTATATAAACTCCTTGTGTTCGGGACTCGAATTTTTTAGCAATCTTATTTGCAATTTTAGCCAACGCCTTAGTAGGAGCAAAGCCTACAGAAACAGGAATTCCTGTCCACTGACGCACCTGCTTTTTCATTTTGCGTCCTGTGGTTTCTAGGTCAAAATAATCAAAACCATCGAATTTCAAAAAGGCTTCATCAATACTGTAGATTTCGGAATCGGGTGTGTAGCTTTCTAGAATTTGCATAACGCGACTACTCATGTCACCATAAAGTGGGTAGTTCGAAGAAAACACTTTAATGTTCTGTCTTGCAAAAACCTCTTTGTATTTAAAAGCTGGAGCGCCCATAGGGATTCCCAATGCTTTTGCTTCATTACTTCGCGCAATAACACAGCCGTCATTATTGGATAAAATAACAACAGGTTTTCCTTCCCATTGAGGCTGAAAAACACGCTCACAAGAAGCATAAAAATTATTACAATCGATGAGTGCAAACATGCTGTCTAAAGTAACCAATTATGAAATGTGTTCTTTGGTTTTTAGAAAAGATATTTTTCTTTTTTGAAACACATTCTTAAGAAGTTGTTTTTCAGAATGAATTTGTTTCTCATGGTAAAAACTACAAATGTCATAAAATGGAGTGTAATTGTGTTAAAACTCACTTTTTTTTAAGTCAAAGACATAGCAAGCTTAGGCTAAAAGTTGTAATTTCGTAGATGAATCTTTAGAC
>JABAZL010000015.1 GCA_018608425.1 Flavobacteriaceae bacterium | reverse complement strand
AGCGTTTTTTTAATTGTTAATACTTTAAAATTAGATTCAAAACAAGTAGCGTCAGATAAATTAAATACAGTTCAATTTTCAAATGACATATTCCAAAATCTTTCAAATGCAATTAAGTATAAGACCATTTCTTATAATGAAGATGCTATTCCAGACTCCACTGCATTTTTAGGTTTCCATAAGTTTCTTAGAAAAACTTTTCCATTAATCCACTCAAAACTATCTCTGGAAAAAATAAATAACTATAGTCTATTATACACCTGGCAAGGGTCAGACCTATCAAAAAAACCAATTATTTTCATGTCACATCAAGACGTTGTTCCGATAGATGAACCCACTATTGGCAATTGGGAAGCAGGTCCTTTTGAAGGGAAAATAACAAAAACAGATATTATTGGACGTGGTGCTTTAGATGACAAAAGCACCTTAATTGGACTTTTAGAAGCTACAGAAAAATTATTAGAAGAATCCTTTCAGCCATCAAGAACAATTTACTTTGCTTTTGGCCATGACGAGGAAGTTGGAGGGTCTAATGGAGCACTTGCCATTGCAACGCATTTAAAAGCAAAAGGCATTCAAGCGGCAATGACAATAGATGAAGGAGGGTTTATTGCTGAAAATTTAGTTCCCGGATTTGAAAATCCTGTAGCCATTATCAATTTAGCCGAAAAAGGGTTTGCTTCTTTCCGATTAATAGTGGAGACTAGTGGAGGACACAGCTCAGCACCTCCTCGGGAAAATACAATTGGAATGTTGGCTCAAGCTATTGTAGATCTAGAAAACAATCAGCTCCCGTATAAATTAGTTAAGCCTATCGATTACCAACTCGAGTATATAGGTGCAGAACTTCCCTTTTTCGAAAAACTGACTTTTGCAAATCCTTGGTTATTTAAAAAACCAATTCTTGAAGCTTTAAATTCACATACTACAATTGCTCCAACTATAATACATGGTGGTGTGAAAAATAATGTTATACCTACAGTTGCTGAAGCCACAATAAACTTTAGGATTCTTCCAGGTGAAACCATAGAATCCGTGAAGAAACATATTATAAATACAATTTCTGATAAAATCAAGATAGAACCTGTTGGTTTCCTAACGGATCCTTCCCCAGTTTCAAGCATCGATTCTGAAAGCTTTAAAATTTTAGAAAAGACAATTCGCGATATGTTTCCAAACAGCATTGTAGTTCCCGGGTTAGTTGGTGGAGGAACGGATTCTAGATATTTTTATGAAATTTCAGATGATGTATATAGGTTTTATCCAACGCGTATAGGACCTAACAGCATGAAACGGTTCCATGGAATTGACGAAAAAATAAGAAAAGATAATTATGAAGAAATTATTACGTTTTCTTATCACCTAATAAAGAAACTTAATTAAACATTTAAAAAATCTTGAAGGTTTATTATATTTCATCAACATGTTGACTGGATTTGTAGAATACAACTAAATAAAAAAACCACCGAAAGCAACAGCATCATTGAGGATTTCAAACATTTATAATACTCAAATCACACGGGTCTTCTGAAAATATAACGAGTAATAAAGATAGCATCTCTTTCTTTGTCAGCACTTTCTACACCCGCTACAACAGTAAACAATTCCCAACCTTGATTTGACATTTCATTTAATTTTGACTTAACCAAAGCGTCATTTGTAGCAACATTATTAAAACGTATTCCTGCAACATTATAAAAGTTTAATAGTTTAGTCTCTTCAAAGGCTTTTGTTCTAATTTCAGACCTTTTTTTATCACTTTTAATTTTTTTACCATCCTCCAGCCTTATTGTAGTAGATTCTTTATAATCAATTGCTACTGTACCCGATATCATTCTTGACCTACCTAACCCTCCTTGAATAAGAGACTCGATAACTGTAACTGTTTCAAATTCAAAAATAGTTTGTTGCTCTTGTGTTGTATTGTTAATTGAAAAGCCTGATGCAATTACTACAAATCCAATTACAGCAAATACTCCGATAATAGTTTCTTTAATGTTTTTCATAATAAATATTTTTAGATTGAAATACAAGATAATGAAAAACAACTAATTAGGTAAATATGTATTCAGGACTAACGATATACTTGTTCTTAAATATTGTCAAATATGGTAGTTCTCTGAGTTGAGTTTATAATGACTCGAGGCATGATATGAACCTCCTCTGCTAGCTCTTGCAATGCGGCAATAAATTTATTCCCTTTAGCTAGTTTTAGGTTCTGTTTGTCGTTTGTAGTCCATACTTCGAAGTCGCTTCTTTAAGGAACTTAACTAGGTTAACCGTACTCAAAGACTATTGGTAAATCAATGTCCTCATATTGCTTTTATGGATCGATAGCAAGATAAGTTTGGTGACAAATCGTATATTGCAACTCTTCGGGATGCTCTGACACCTACTGTATGAGTTGGTATGCATTAAAACAATGAAGAACTCAACAGACATAATTATCACAGATTCAAAAACTAGTTTAGAAAAAGTTATTCAAAATTATATTGACTGTTCACCTAAAGAGCACCTCACTATTAGAAGCTACTTTAAAACTAAAACTCTTAAAAGACGCGAAATTCTTCATGACTGTAATGTGGTTTGTGATAATTATTATTTCATTGAAAGCGGTGCCATTAGATATTATCAAATGAAAGATGGAGAAGAAATTACTGGGGGGTTTTTTTCAGAGGGATCAGGGTATACTGATTTAGATAGTTTTCTTTCGAACAGTTTTTCTAAACAGACTGCCCAGGCCATCGAATATTCAACACTACTTTTTATATCTAAACTAGATTTAGAAAAATTATATCAAGAGGTCCCTAAATTTG
>JABAZL010000091.1 GCA_018608425.1 Flavobacteriaceae bacterium | reverse complement strand
AGAAGTAGGAAGTGATAATTTGGAGCTTTTTATTCAAGAGCATAAAGAAAAACTTGCTAACGACGTAATACTCATTTCGGATACGGGAATGATCAGCAACACCCAACCTTCTATTACTACAGGACTTCGTGGATTGAGTTATATGGAAGTTGTGATAACAGGTCCAAATCGAGATTTACACTCTGGCTTGTACGGAGGTGCAGTTGCCAATCCAATCAATATTTTAACTCAAATGATTGCTCAGCTTCACGACGAAAATAATCGCATTACTATTCCTGGATTTTATGAAGGCGTTGAAGACATCAGTAAAGAAGAGCGAGCAGAAATGGCTAAAGCTCCATTCAGCTTAGAGGATTATAAAAATGAAATCAAAATCCCTGCAATTCACGGAGAAACTGGATACACTACTTTGGAACGAAACTCTATCCGACCTACATTGGATGTAAATGGAATTTGGGGAGGTTATACAGGTGAGGGCGCGAAAACTGTTATTGCGAGTAAAGCCCATGCTAAAATCTCGATGCGTTTAGTTCCAGGTCAAGATTGGGAGGTTATCAGTGATCTCTTTACAAAACACTTTAAAAGCATTGCGCCAGAAAGTGTTTCCGTTGAGATAATCAAACATCACGGTGGACAGGCATATGTAACTCCAATAGATAACATTGGATATCAGGCAGCTCATAAGGCGTATGCAGAAACATTTGGAACCGACCCGATTCCTCAAAAAGGAGGAGGTAGCATTCCTATTGTGCCTTTATTTGAAGATGTTTTAGGCACTAAAAGCGTACTGATGGGGTTTGGTCTTGACAGCGATGCTATTCACTCTCCAAACGAGCATTTTGGCTTATTCAATTTCTTTAAAGGAATCGAAACCATTCCTTTATTCTACAAACATTATGTAGATCTAGTTAATGCAGATAAGAATTAAGCATTTAATTTAAAAAGATCCGAAGCGATACCATCGACTAACATCATGGCATTACGCGACACCTTTAGTGAATCACCATCCCAATACAGTACTTGGGATGCGATTTGCGATTGAACTCCTTTTTTCAAAAGTGTTTTATAATCTGAACCAAAGTTTTTCTCTATATAATCTAGAGAAATTCCATTTTGCATGCGTAATCCGATCATTATGTATTCGTTGTAACGATCAGCGATACTTAATTTTTCGCGCTCAATCATTGGCTTGCCAACGGATATTCCTTTAAGATATTGAGCATTATTGGATATGTTCCAACTTCGTGTTTCGCCATTAAAACTGTGTGCAGAAGGACCGATTCCTAAATATGGTTTTTCGCTCCAATAGGCCGTATTATTGACTGATCGAAATCCAGGCTTTCCAAAACTTGAAAGCTCATAATGATCGTATCCTTTAGCCTGCAATCGATCTACTAGAAAATTAAATTGTGTTAAAACATCTTCTTCTCCAAGAACTTCGATCTGCTTGTTATCAATTTGGTGGTTCAATACGGTTTTTGGTTCAACCGTTAAAAGGTAGCTGGATATATGAGTGGGATTAAATTGTAATGCATACTCAACATTTTTCTGCCAAGATTCAGGTGTACTGTTTGGCAACCCAAAGATCAAATCCAAAGAAAAATTATCATAAAGCCCTTGAATTCTATTCAACACATCAAAAGCTTCCTGAGCATTGTGTGCGCGATTTATGAGTTTCAATTCTTCTTCATGAAAAGATTGAATTCCTACACTGAGACGGTTTACACCTATAATTTTAAGTTCTTCTAAATAGTCAGGACGATCATCATCTGGGTTCATTTCTAAAGTAATCTCAGCATCAACTGCAACATTGAAGTTTCGTTTAACTTCATCAATCAATACGCTAACCTCAGCAGAGGACAATAAAGAAGGGGTTCCCCCTCCAAAATAAATACTGTTTATTTTTTCAGTTTCAACTAGCTCTTCTTTTCTAAGTTTTAATTCAGATAGCATCGCATCCAATACAGGGTTCTTATGCTTAAGAGATGTTGAAAAATGAAAATTACAATAATGACAAGCTTGCTTACAAAAAGGCACATGGAAATAAATCGCTGCCATAAAAGAGAACTGTTTTAGCTTTTTATTTTTCCAGGATTTTGGGAAACAAAGGCGTTCCATCCAGAGTATTGCTTTTCCCCTTGACTCTTTCCACCATTAAAAAAGTGGCAAACAGCAGCAGCTAAACCGTCTGTTGAATCTAAGTTTTTTGGCATGGTTTTAAACCCAAGTAAACTTTGTAGCATTTTCGCTACTTGCTCTTTACTGGCATTACCATTTCCAGTAATTGCCATCTTAATTTTCTTAGGTGAATATTCTGTTACTGGGATTTCGCGGGATAAACCAGCAGCCATTGCAACTCCTTGCGCTCTTCCGAGTTTGAGCATGGACTGAACATTTTTACCAAAAAATGGAGCTTCCAATGCTATTTCATCTGGATGATAGGTGTCTATCAACTCAATGGTTCGGTTGAAAATGTGTTTGAGCTTTAGGTAATGATCATCGTATTTAGATAGGATTAGTTCATTGAGCTGCATGAACTGCATTTCTCCTTTAACTATTTTAATGAGTCCAAAACCCATTATAGTTGTCCCAGGATCAATTCCTAAAATTATTTTTTCATGCATTACTCCTGTGGTGAAGCTATTATTCTGACAGGAAGTGTCAATTGAGTTTTTACCTTCATACCTACATTTGTTTTTACAGCAGGAAGAGCTTGTGGTAAAGATGAAACAGCTTCTTGTAAAATATCTGAAAGGAATTCAATCTGTGACAAAACATCAGCATCGTCCTCTATTTCGCCTAAAGAAAAATATCCTTCTGCATCCAGTTCAATCGTAAGGACAACTTCTTCATCTAA
>JABAZL010000087.1 GCA_018608425.1 Flavobacteriaceae bacterium | reverse complement strand
GTATGCCCGATATTGATATTGACTTTGACGACGAAGGTCGGGCTAAGGTGATGGACTATGTGATTGATAAATACGGGTCGAATCAGGTGGCTCAAATCATAACCTATGGAACCATGGCGGCGAAGTCTTCGATTCGAGATACCGCTCGAGTTTTGGATTTAGCATTGAATGAAGCCGATCGGATTTCAAAATTATTACCCAATATTAAGTTATCCAAGATTTTTGGACTCCCAGAAAAAGATTTAAAAAAATTGCTTCGAGCTGACGAGTTCATCAAGGTGAAAGAGTTTTTGGCACTCGGCGAAGAGTCTAGTTTATCTGGCGAAACCATTCAGCAAGCTAAAGTTTTGGAAGGCTCACTTCGGAATACAGGAACCCATGCTTGTGGGGTAATCATTACTCCAGATGACATCACCAAATTCGTTCCGGTGGCTACTGCAAAAGACTCTGATTTGTTTGTTACACAGTTTGACAATTCTGTAGTTGAGGATGCTGGCCTGTTGAAAATGGATTTCTTGGGATTAAAAACATTAACCCTAATCAAAGACACGGTCAAGTTGGTTCAGTATAAGCACAACATAACCTTAGACCCAGATACATTTCCCTTAGATGATGTAAAGACTTATGAACTTTTTCAACGCGGCGACACGGTTGGAATTTTTCAATATGAGTCTGCTGGGATGCAGAAATATTTAAAAGACTTAAAGCCTACGGTCTTTGCCGATTTGATTGCGATGAACGCCTTGTACCGACCGGGACCTTTGGAATATATTCCAAGTTTTGTGGATCGTAAAAACGGAAAAGAAGAAATATCGTATGACTTAGATGATATGGAAGAGTACCTCCAAGAAACCTATGGAATTACTGTATACCAAGAGCAGGTGATGCTACTTTCACAGAAGCTGGCAGGTTTTACTAAAGGTGAAGCGGATGTCTTGCGAAAGGCGATGGGTAAAAAAATACATGCCCTACTTGCTAAGCTAAAACCTCAGTTTATTGAAGGTGGAAAAGCCAATGGACACGACCCCGAAAAATTAGAAAAGATTTGGAAAGATTGGGAGGCCTTTGCTTCTTATGCTTTCAATAAATCACACTCTACTTGTTACGCATGGATTGGATACCAAACGGCCTATTTAAAGGCCCACTATCCTGCTGAATATATGGCAGCGGTACTTTCCAATAATATGAATGACATCAAGCAAGTAACTTTCTTTATGGAAGAATGCCGTCGCATGGGCTTGAATGTTCTCGGTCCTGATGTAAATGAGTCTTTTTATAAGTTCACTGTTAACGATCAACAGGCCATTCGTTTTGGGATGGGAGCGATCAAAGGAGTAGGGCGTGGAGCAGTAGAAACCATAATTGAACATCGAAAAGATGCACGTTATACTTCTGTTTTTGATTTGACAAAACGAATCGATTTGCGCGCAGCAAATAAAAAAGCAATTGAAAATTTAACGCTAGCTGGAGGTTTGGATTCCTTCGGGAATCACCATCGTGCACAGTATTTTAATCCCGATGGTGATGGGATTCTTTTCTTGGAAAAAGCCATCCGATACGGAGCAAAACACCAAGAGAACTTGAATTCATCTCAGACCAATCTTTTTGGAGATGATAGTCAGGAACAGATCCAAGAGATTAAAATTCCTGAATGTGAATCTTGGGGAACCTTAGAATTGTTAAAAAAAGAAAAAGCAGTAGTTGGTATTTATATTTCTGCACATCCGCTAGACGATTTCAAACGCGAAATGAAGTATTTCTCTTCGGCAACTTTTGATATTTTGAGTGACCTAGATCCTTTGGTTAATCGTGATTTGAGTTTTGGAGGGATCATCAATGATGTTGAACACTTGATTACCAAAACCGGAAAAGGTTGGGGTAAGTTTACGATCGAAGATTTTTCAGACCAGTATGAGTTTAAAATCTTTGGAGAAGACTATTTGAAATTCAGACATTTTATATTACCCAATAATTTTGTACGTCTTCGCCTTCGGGTAGTAGAGGGGTGGCGTAATCGAGAAACGGGTCAATTGGGACCAGCTCGAATTCAGTTTAATAATTTCGAAATGCTCCATGATACACTCAAGACCAATGTCAAGAAAATCACTCTGATGTTCGAAGTGAAGCAGCTCAATGAATCTAAGATACAGGATCTCAAGACACTGATGAGCCCATATAAAGGAGATAAGGGGCTTTATGTGGATGTTTTCGATACTGAAGAGAAAATCAAATTGACGCTCCCCAGTAGAAAGCAACGTGTTGAGGTGTCCAATGAATTATTGTTAGCTCTGGAAGAACGGAATATTCACTATCGACTCAATTAAACAAATCGAATTTGATGATTTAAGTATAAGAAAATCAGATACGAACACAAGCGGTAGATTAAAAAAAAAGATACATTTGTAAAAAATTAAATATCATTATTATGGCTATAGAAATTACAGACGCAAACTTTGAAGAAATTGTTTTAAAATCTACACAACCTGTACTTGTTGACTTTTGGGCAGCTTGGTGCGGTCCTTGTCGTATGGTTGGTCCCATCATTGAAGAAGTAAGTACTGATTTCGATGGAAGAGCAGTTGTAGGGAAACTTGATGTAGATACCAATCAAGAATTTGCTGCAAAATACGGAGTTCGTAACATACCAACGGTTTTGGTCTTTAAAGACGGCGAAATTGTGGATCGTAAAGTAGGAGTTTCTCCTAAAACAGCTTATGCAGAAGCACTTGAGTCTTTAATGTAATTACCCAAATAAAGTTTTTAGTTTTTTAGCAGTTTTTTATTTGAGATAAAGAAAAATGCAGTGTATATTTGCAATCGTTAAAAGAGGTCTGGTAGTTCAGTTGGTTAGAATACCTGCCTGTCACGCAGGGGGTCGCGGGT
>JABAZL010000185.1 GCA_018608425.1 Flavobacteriaceae bacterium | reverse complement strand
TGTATTCCCTGAATTCCTCCGGTATGTATGATTAGGATATTGTTGCCCCAACGCCATTGTTTATTTTTTATAAGCGTAAAAATACCAAAAAGCATTTTGCCTGTATACAAGGGATCCAAAAGAATTTCATATTTCTCATAAAAACCATTGATGAATGTTATCAATTCTGGTGGGAAAGCTCCATATCCGCCAAATCCATGCTCGTATAAGAGTTCCCAATTCTTGTTTATGCCTGCGAAACTTTGTACTGTATCTGCTATTTCAGGATCTTGAACAACAACAAAACCCAATACCTCTTGTTCTGGAGCAGCTTGTATGAGTCCTGAAAAAGTACCGCCAGTTCCAACGGGGCAACAAATTGTTGTAAAGTTACTGTCTTCGGAAGTAATGATTTCTCTGCATCCTTTAACAGCCAATGCATTCGTTCCTCCTTCTGGAATTACATAAGCAGTTGAATTATTTTCAAGGAAGGCTTTAAATACTTCAGCTTGTTCTTTTAATCGATAAGCTTTACGGGACATAAAATGCAATTGCATTCCTTGTGCTTCACAAAATGTTAGGGTAGGATTCCGTGCTTTCATTTCCAACTCATCTCCGCGAACAAAACCGTGCGTTTGAATTTTTAATGCATTTCCAGCTGCAGCAGTTGCGGCTAAATGATTGGAATATGCGCCACCAAAAGTAACAAGAGCAGTTGCTCCATTAGTCAGTGCTTCTTGAACGTTATACTTTAATTTTCGGAATTTATTTCCTGAAACCTGAGGATGAATAAGATCCTCTCTTTTAATTGTGATGGAAAACCCGTTTATTTGTGTAACGAATTGGTTTGGAATGTGTGGTGAAGTTTCAAAAAACATAAATCAAAATTAATCCATTTCGGGATAGGTTACCAAAAAAGAATCATGTTAGAAGGAAAAGAATTTGAAGCTGGAGATTTTTATATGTCACCAGAGGGTTACAAAGTATTTACGGAACAATATCACCTAAAGAGAGGTTCTTGTTGTTTGAGCGGATGTCGGCACTGTCCCTATGATTTCAAAAAAACAAAGAAGTAAAGGCATGGTTTTTGTAATTTAGATAAAATGTAAAAACTAGTTTATGAAAAATCTGATTCTTTTATCCATTTGTTTAACTTTTATAAGTTGTAGTAGCGTTCGTGTTTTTAGCGATTACGATACTTCTGTTGATTTCAAAGACTATACTACTTATGCCTTTTTCAAACCGGGTATTGATGAAGTTGAAATCTCTGATTTGGATAAAAAAAGAATTCTGAAAGCTATAGAATTTGAATTAGACGGAAAACAACTTACCAAATCAGAAACCCCTGACTTGTTAATTAATTTGGCAGTTAAATCATCTAATGACGTGTATATTAATCAAAACAACGGATTTGGATATGGTTATGGATTTGGGTTTTGGAATGGATGGGGATGGCCCAACAATAACATCGCTACGGTAAGTTCACAAACAAATGGCATGTTGTTTATTGATCTAATTGATACAAAAACCAAACAACTTGTTTGGCAAGGAAAAGGGAAAGGATATATCAGCGAGTACAGTAAAAAAAGAGACGAACGCATCCAGTATTTTGTTACTGAAATCCTAAAAAACTACCCTCCAAACAAAGAATAAAACATTAGAAAACTCGAAGTTTCACTTTAGGGACTGCTGCTGTAAAGGAAATGGTTATATTTGCCGCTTTGTAAAAAACACCATTCCTTGAAAAAAATATTTAAAAACTTCAGTCAAAACCCAAAAAACGATATCCTTTCTGGATTAACAGTTGCGCTTGCTTTAGTCCCTGAGGCTGTAGCCTTTGCATTCATTGCAGGTATAGACCCATTGGTTGGACTCTATGGCGCTTTCATGATGGGGATTGTTACCGCAATCTTTGGCGGAAGACCCGGGATGATTTCTGGAGCAACCGGAGCTATGGCAGTTGTTATGGTTCATATGATTCAGCAAGGAAATAAAGTTGGAGACGCACTCGCACAACCAGTTGAGAACTTAGGTTTACACTGGCTTTTTATCACCCTATTAATCGTGGGTGTAATTCAAATTGCTGCAGGTGTTTTCAAATTAGGAAAGTTTGTTCGTTTGATTCCACATTCGGTAATGATGGGGTTTGTAAACGGATTAGCAATTGTTATTTTCTTATCACAATTAGGCTTATTTCAAAAAACTACTGCCGCTGGAGCACAATGGATTCAGGGAACAGAATTATACACCATGCTCGCTCTTGTTGTAATGACCATGTCGATCATGTACTTTTTACCTAAACTAACAACTAAAGTTCCTGCAGCTCTAGTAGCAATCGTTGGAGTTGCTATGGTAACCGTGTTTGCAGGTCTCGATGTTTCTACCGTAGGTTCCTTCATTAAAGATGGAGGCGGCGAAGGATTACAAGGTGGTTTACCGGTTTTTCAAGGACAGATATTTGAATTATTATATACCCTAGAAGGGCATTGGAACTTGATTTTACCAACTGCATTTTTACTAGCTGCTGTAGGACTGATTGAATCTCTTATGACCTTAAATCTGGTTGATGAAATAACCCAAACACGGGGTAGTGGAAATCGCGAATGCTTGGCTCAAGGTGGAGCTAATTTCCTAAACGGATTATTTGGTGGAATGGGTGGTTGTGCCATGATTGGGCAATCCATTATCAATGTAAACTCTGGTGGACGTGGACGTTTATCTGGAATTGTTGCAGCACTTTCGTTACTTATGTTTGTGCTTTTTGGATCTAGTGTCATTGAACTTATTCCTATTGCCGCTCTTGTAGGGGTAATGTTTATGGTTGTTATTGGAACCTTTGCTTGGAGTAGTTTTAGAATCATTGGTAAAATTCCAAAGTCCGATGCATTTGTACTCATTACTGTTTCTGC
>JABAZL010000174.1 GCA_018608425.1 Flavobacteriaceae bacterium | reverse complement strand
ATTTTGAAAGCCTATTAAATTTCGTATATTTAAATTTTAATTTAATTAATTCACTTTGTTTAAATACACCTTATTTACCTTCTTTAAATTACCCTCAGTTTTTTGGACCGGAATACGTACAACTAAAGTAACCGACACTAGTTGTGAAGTCAGTGTAAAACACCGCTGGATTAACCAAAATCCTTTTAAGTCTATGTTTTGGGCTGTACAAGGAATGGCAGCTGAGCTTACTACTGGGCTTTTAATCATGAAAGGGATCAAAGAATCGAGCGCCAAAGTATCGATGTTAGTATTGAACAACAACGCTAACTTTTCGAAAAAAGCAACTGGTAGAATCACTTTTGCATGTACTCAAGGAGCAGAAATCAGTCAGTTGATGGATGAATTAATTAAGTCGGGGACTCCCAAAACCATTTGGATGGAATCCGTAGGAACCGACGAAGCTGGAGATGTTGTCTCGCGCTTCAATTTTGAATGGACATTAATCGTAAAAAAATAAATACTATGAAAGCATCTTTTATTGATGAACTATCGTTACCCGCAATTGCAGCTCCCTTGTTTTTAATATCAGGGCCAAAACTTGTAATTGAATGTTGTAAGAACGGTATTGTTGGAACATTTCCAGCATTGAACCAACGAGATACTGCAGGCTTTGAAGCTTGGGTAATTGAAATTAAAGAAGCCCTCGCTGAATTTGAGGCAGAAACAGGCAAAAAAGCTGCTCCTTTTGGAGTAAACCTAATTGTACACGGAACCAATCCAAGGGTTCAAGCCGATTTGGAAATTTGCATAAAACACAAAGTTCCTTTGATTATTACTTCTTTAGGTGCCGTACCCCAGTTGGTCGAAGCAGTTCATAGCTATGGTGGTCTTGTTTTTCATGATGTAATTAAAAAACGCCATGCTGAAAAAGCAGCTGAAGCAGGAGTTGATGGATTGATTTTAGTTGCTGCTGGAGCTGGTGGACATGCTGGTCTTACCAATCCTATGTCTTTGATTACTGAGGTTAAAGCATTTTTTGATAAAACCATTTTACTTTCAGGATGTATTAGTACAGGAAACGACATTGCTAGTGCTTTGCAGATGGGTGCAGACTTGGCTTATATGGGTACGCGATTCATTAACGTTGATGAAAGTTTAGCAGATGAAGAGTACAAGCAAATGATTATAGACAGTAACGCCAGCGATATTGTCTATACAGCAGCTGTATCTGGAGTGAATGCCAACTTCTTGCGTCCAAGTTTGGAGTCTATGGGTATTACTGAAGACATGTGGGCACAGACTAAGAAAATTGATTTTGGAGAAGAGTTGGATGCTGCCAAAGCGGAGGCTAAGGCCTGGAAGACCATTTGGTCGGCAGGGCAAGGTGTAACCTCAATTGACGATTCAGTTTCAACAACAACCCTAATAGACCGTTTAAAAGAACAGTTTGTTACAGCTTTACAAAGACAACAAGAAGTATTGAAAAAATACCTTTAGGTATTATTCGTTGATCAAACGGTAAATCAAGAGTGCAGTTCGTTGAATCAACAGATTCATGGTCTCTAGGTTTACCGTTTCGTTTGGCGTATGTGCACCAGTTCCCATTGTTCCTAGCCCATCCAAACAATCGGCATAAGCAGCAATGAAGGAAATGTCTGCAGCTCCACGTTTTCCGGGATCATAAGCCAATACCGGGGCTTGTCCCATATCCAAACTCACTTGATTCAATTTACTCAACAACACACTGTTTCCCTCAGTTGGACCCATTGCTGGGTAACTATCGGTGAACTTCACTGTTGCTGATGTATGTGGGAGGTTGTTTTGAACGATTACTTTCATTTTTTCTCGAGCGTTACTTTTTTGATCTTCCGAGATAAAACGTAGGCCACCTTTCACAACTGCAGTTTGAGCAACTACATTCGATTTTCCGAAGGCATCTCCTTTACTCTGTGCGGCATCAAAATCTACAAATGTGCCACCTAAAAGAACTCCAGGGTTAAAGGTTAAATAGGTTTCACCACGAACATCGGTATAAAATTCATGTAAAATTCTACTCATTTCAAACACTGCGCCTGCACCTGTATTTTCACTGAAGATACTTGAAGAATGCGATCGTTTACCTTTTACTTCGACGCTCCAACCAGAAGAACCTCTTCGGGCTACAGTTGCGTAGTTAAAGCCTGTAGAGTTTTCAAAGCCAAGAGCAACATCACTTTTTTGAGCAGCCTCGATTAAGTCTTTTCGGGATATAGTTAAAGGTTTTCCAGTGCTTTCTTCGTCTCCTGTATATGCTACAGTTATGGATGCATCCTTCAATAGATTCAAATCCTTGAGCACTTTTAACGCATATAACATGACAACGTTTCCGCCTTTCATGTCATTGGCACCTGGACCATAAACAAGACCATCTCGAACTTCAAATTTTTGAAACGGACTATCGGCTTCAAAAACGGTATCTAAATGTCCTATCAAAAGTAATTTCTTTCCTTTTTTGCCTTCAGTAGAAGCAAATAAATGTCCTGCGCGATTCATTTCTTCCGGCATTTCAATCCATTGCGTATTGAAGTCAATAGCCTTGAATTCTTCAGCCAAAACCATTCCAACTTGTTTCACTCCTGTCAGGTTGAGTGTACCGCTGTTGATGTTGACAATTTGCTCTAAGAATGCTATGGACTCATCGTTGTAAGCTTGTGCCTTCTTGATGATTTTTGATTCTGTTCTAGAAAGTTGTGCTACAGCTGAAGTAGTAGCTAGTAAACAAATTAAAAGAATAAAAAATGGTGCCTTAAAGGTCTTTGGTAAGTGATTGTACGATTTCATATTGTGCGAAAAATTCTTTAAAAATTACTTTAAGTGCTGTATACATAGGAATTGCAAAGATCAATCCGGTCGTTCCGAATAACAATCC
>JABAZL010000141.1 GCA_018608425.1 Flavobacteriaceae bacterium | reverse complement strand
ATCAATGCCTGATGGTGAATTGCATGATCCAAACAATACAACAATTCGCGATCGACAGAAGTAACAAAGGGTTTTTCTTTTGCTTCTGTTTCATTTGAAAAAAGCTGCAGCGCAAAGCTGGGCTGAATATGCTTCAATTGATCGGATAAATCCGAAAGTGTTCTAATTGCATACGTGCGATCAGTTTCAATCAGAAAATCGCGCTTTCTTTCGTCATAATTTACTGTCTTAGTAGGAATACCGTTGAATAAGCACAAATAGAATTCTGCACTATGCCTGAGGTGTTGTCCAATGGATGCGCCGTTCAGCAGCTTGCTGTTATAGCAATATTGATGGTCATCCAGTCTTTCACAAAGATCCGTAAGATCTTCTAGTAGTGTTTTATGTAGGTATTTCATTTTATATATTAAAGGGTTGCTACTCGAATTATACCACTCGCAAATTTTTTGAGTGGTACCGTTTTATATCCGAGAGCAAGATTCATTTCACTAATTTCATAAATAATTTCCATATGATGAAAAATATCGCGGTAAGCCTTCAATAAACTATAAGAAGGTTCGTATATATGAGTTGGTTCTGAGTTGACACCATTGACTTCTATGATCTTAAAATCTTCACCCTTTTGTAAGGCTTCCCAGCTTTTAAACTTAATATCAAACCGTCCATAATAAAATCCTGGTAACTGATCGGACCATTGTTTTAAGAGGGTTGTTAACTCTGGTGAGATTCTAATTCGAGCATCCCGGAATTCTGTTCCTAAATTATGGCTTCCTATGGGTTCTATTAATCTACTTTCGACCTCTGGTATGATCTGATTCCAACTAGAAGCAAACCTTCTTTGCAAAACATCAATCCGGTGTTTAATTCTGGGATTGTTTTCAATTAATTCTCCAAAAGTTTTTTGTCCATCCCCTAGGACCTCGCAAAACTTTTTTTCTGTAATGGAAGTGATTTCAAATCGACTTTCATCAGGAAGTTTATAGAATAAAATACCCGCTTCTTTTTCAAGTTCACAAAACTGTTGAATGAGAATATCCTTGAAACGAGAGTTGTTACAATAGGTAGTAAGATCTTCGATGGAATAAATTAGAGCAACATCTTTCCCCCGTTCTGCATTATCTGGTTTCGCTACTAATGGAAACTCAAGACCATGCTGGTTGATTAAGAAGTTTAGGACAGCAGTATTTGTATCTGCGGATGTTTTGAAGGATGTTGGAATACATTTTTTTGGAAATTTAGATAAAAAGGACCATTTCGAAACTTCGAATGCACCGCTGTTATTCATTATTGGATTTAGGGTAGTAAAGTAGTTGAATTTTCTTGCTCGGATTGCTAAATACATCCAATAAAAATAGGCTGGAATATAAAAAATCCAAAACGGCCAAAACTCAAAATTGCTCCATCGTTTGTTTAAAATCATAAACTAAGTTTAGGTTAAAAAAAGTTTACTGATTCCAGTTGGTATCTGCTTTTTTATGAAAAACTTTTGGAGTTTTTTCCCATTTGGTTACCGTATTTGTAAAACGCGTTCTGTAAAACAAATACAAGCTATCGTTTTGAATCAAATATGCCTCAGGATTTATACCAACCTCATCGCCTCTAGACATGGCATAAGCGCACCAGCCGCCGTATTTTGGTATATACCGATTGGGGTTTTTATCGAAAAGGGATTTGTTTTTCTGGGATGAAAAATAATAATGTACACCCGAGACAGAAGACTGAATGGATTTACTCCCCTCTTTTGGTGTTGCATTGAAATAAGAAACTACATCATATCCTTGAACAGCTAAACGACTCTTGGGCAAATTAAAGTCACTAGCAGATTTGTCCTGAGCATAAGTAACACTGGACATTAATAGAAACAATAAAATAGTAGTATTTTTCATAAGTAAATTGAGGTTAAGTTGATTTGGGACTGTAAAACTTTATAACTTTGCATAGATACAAATCAATTTGTATGCCAAAGATAAATTTATGAGAAAAGATGCAACGCTAATCGTTGATGGTCAAACGATAAAACACAGTACGCGCAGAATCGCATATCAGATTTATGAAGCAAATTTTAATTACAAAACGCTTTATGTTGTTGGAATAGCAAAAAGTGGTGTGCTATACGCTAAAAGTATCATTGCTGTTTTGGAAGAAATTTCTGATCTCAAAATTCATTTTATACAATTAGAAATCAATAAGAAAAACCCACATCTACCCATCAAAACTTCAGAGGATCTTTACCAACTAAAGGATCAATCAGTTGTTTTAATAGACGATGTTTTGAATACGGGCAGTACTTTAATATACGCGGTAAAACACCTACTTGAAGTGCCTTTAAAACAACTAAAGACAGCAGTATTAGTAAACCGTAACCATAAAAATTATCCTATTAAAGCCGATTTCAAGGGAATTTCACTTTCTACTTCAATCAACGAACATATTGAAGTAAATCTGAATTCAGAAACCGAAGGAGTGTATTTAAATTAAATCTTTAATATTTTGGGCTAGCTCCTTTGGAGAACCTGTATCAACTGATACCGTATGAGATGCTTTTCCATAAAACGGAAGTCGTTCAAACAAATGTTTTCCAATAAATTCAGTCAACTCCTCATCAGTTTGAAGATGACTAATTAAAGGGCGACTATTCTTCTCTAAAAGCAAACGGTCTCTCAAAGTTGTAATCTGCGCTTTTAAATAAAAACTAAGGGCTTTGGAACTCACTATGTAGTCCATTGAATTGTAATAACAAGGTGTTCCTCCTCCTAAAGACAGGATTATAGGCTCTTTTTGAGTGAGTAATTGTTCTAAATACTGACGTTCAATTTTCCTAAAAAACAGCTCTCCTTTAGCTTCAAATATACTTTTGATGGATGATTTTTCTTGCTGTTCAATAAAAGAATCTAGGTCAACATATGGAATATCAATGCATTGCGAAAGCGCCT
>JABAZL010000042.1 GCA_018608425.1 Flavobacteriaceae bacterium | reverse complement strand
TATATTCTGTTGCCAAAGACGGAAAACGCATCAGTAAAGGTGGGATTCCTGGAACCTACGTTTTAACGAAAGATTCGCTTGCACCAAGCATTACGCCGCTAAACTTTAAGCCCAAACAATGGTTGAGTAATTATGCCTTTTTAAAATTAAAAATTGAAGATGACTTTTCAGGAATCAAATCCTACAAAGGCACTATAAACGGTAAATGGATTTTGCTAGAACACGAACCCAAAAATAACACACTTACTTTTGCGTTTGATGACATCGATTTTGATCAATCCCAATTGGACTTTATACTAGAAGTAGAAGACCAGCAAGGAAACAGTAGTACCTACGAAACAACGGTCTTTAGAAAAGCAAAGGTTATAAAAAAATAACCGCCCTACTCCTTTGCAAAAGTAGCCAAGGTTTTCACTAAGTAATCAACGTCATCTTGGGTGTTGAATACCGAAAAAGAAAACCGAATCGAAGGCCAATTCTTTAGTGCAACAGGAACAACTTCTTCCAGAACATGCGAACCTTTGGCACTCCCAGATTGGCAGGCGCTACCTTTAGAACACGCAATTCCGTTAAGATCCAAATGAAAATTTAGTAGGCTTGCTTTTTCTTCAGAAATTGGCAAAGCAACGTTTACTAAAGTAAAGGTGCTACGTTCCATATCGGAACAACAGCCATTGAAGTGTATATCAGGGAAAGCATCGGTCAGTTGTTTAATGGCTTGTGCCTTCAGTTCTTTGAGATACTGTTGCTCATCTTCAAGCTTAGCATAGGCAATTTCAAGTGCCTTAGCCATGCCAACGATGTTGTGCACAGATTCTGTTCCAGCGCGAAGACCGCGTTCTTGCGAGCCACCTAAAATAAAAGGCTGTAATCCAGAATTCTTGCGAACAAAAGAAAAGCCAACGCCTTTGGGACCATGAAATTTATGTGCCGCTGCCGAAAGGAAATCGACAGCTATTTGTTCTAAGTCTATTGCGTAATGCCCTACCCCTTGAACGGCGTCAGTATGAAACAAGGCGTCATGGGTTTTACAGAGATTGGATACCCGTTCCAAATCCAAAATAGTCCCTATTTCATTATTAATATGCATCAGACTTACCAATTTTTTGGAATCATCTGCAGCAAGTAAATGGGCTAAATCGGTATAATCAACAGCACCATCAGCATCGGTTTTCACATAAAGTACCGTTGCTAGTTTCCGTTCCGCTAAATATTCAACCGCATGTAAGATAGCATGGTGTTCAATTTTAGAAGTAATTACAGTTTCAACACCTAAATCTTGTACAGCACAACGCACCAACATATTATCAGATTCGGTACCCCCAGAAGTGAAAATAATTTCTTGCGGATGGGCATTAAAATGTTTTGCGATACTCTTACGTGCCGTTTCGATTTGTGTTTTAGCTGAACGACCAAAGGCATGGGTCGATGAAGGGTTTCCAAAGTTGTCCTTCAGTACCTCGTGCATAACATCTACTACCTCTGCTCGTATGGGTGTGGTAGCCGCATTATCAAAATAAACATTTTTAACCATTACCTATTTTTTTATCGTCATTAAGAACCACTGGGTTCAAACTCTTTTAAGGTTGAGGTAATAATTTGAATACAATCAAGTAATTGTTCCTCTGTTATTACAAGAGGTGGGGCAAATCGGATGATGTTTCCGTGGGTAGGCTTGGCAAGTAAGCCTTTATCTCGTAATCGCAAACAAATATTCCATGCGGTTTTACTGTCTTCGGTATCGTTGATTAGGATTGCATTGAGTAATCCTCTCCCACGAACTAAATTCACAATTTTACTGTCTGCAATATACACATTCATTTGGGCTCTAAAAAGGTCACCTAAGGTACGTGCATTCTGTGTCAATTTTTCGTCTCGTATAACTTCTAAAGCAGTTTTAGCTACCGAAGATCCCATTGGGTTTCCACCAAAGGTACTTCCGTGCTGTCCTGGCTGAATTACATCCATAATAGCGCGATCGGCTAATACGGCAGAAACAGGATATACCCCTCCACTCAAAGCCTTACCGAGTATCAATAAATCAGGGCGTATGTAAGTCGCTTCTTGTCGTTCACACTGCGCTTCACAACTACAATTACCACACACAGCTAATAAAGCCCCCGTGCGGCCAATTCCAGTTTGAATCTCGTCGGCAATCAACAGTACATTGTATTGTGTACAAACGGCACGTGCTTTAGCAATAAAATCGTCATCTGGTGTGTAAACTCCTGCTTCACCCTGAATGGGTTCTACCAAAAACCCTGCTACATTTGGGTTGTCTTGAAGTACTTGTTCTAAAGCCTCAGTATCGTTGTACGGTATGTGGATAAATCCTCCCGTGTGTGGTCCAAAATGATTTTTAGATCCTGCGTCAGAAGAAAATGAAATAATGGTGGTTGTTCTTCCGTGAAAGTTATTGTCACAAACCACTATCTGTGCTTGTCCTTCAGGAATTCCTTTGATTGTATGTCCCCATTTACGGGTGATTTTAATTGCGGTTTCGACTCCCTCTGCTCCTGTATTCATTGGAAGAAGGCTTTCAAAACCAAAGTATTCTGTAGTAAACTTCAAATACTCACCTAAACGGTTGTTATGAAAAGCTCTAGATGTCAAGGTCAAGGTTGACGCTTGCTCTTGTATTGTTTTAATTATTTTTGGGTGGCAATGCCCTTGATTTACAGCAGAATAGGCAGACAAAAAGTCATAGTACTTTTTACCTTCAACATCCCATAAATAAACGCCATCACCTTTGGCTAATACAACTGGAAGTGGGTGGTAGTCATGAGCTCCGTATTGAGCCTCTAAATCTAAATGATACTGAGAGTTTTTTTGGATAGTAGATTCCATATTAAAGTTTTTTAACGTTTTTAATATAAATTCCTTCTTGTAATATTGGGAGAGAAATCATCCAAGACAAACTTACAATTAATCTAATTATAAAAAATTA
>JABAZL010000122.1 GCA_018608425.1 Flavobacteriaceae bacterium | reverse complement strand
GCCGTTGGTTCATTTTCCCATTTGAAGATTTGCGCGGCAAAAAATCCGTGACATTGTCACCAAAACGTCACGAACGCAATTGCGATAACTGGGCATTGATCCGGTAACAAACCAAAAAAAAGAGAGCAAGAAGAATGGACATCACAAAGATTGCCAAAAAATATGTGGACCACGGATTTTCACCCATTCCGTTGCGTCCCAATAGCAAAGCACCAGCGTTGAAGGGTTGGCAGAAGCACGCCGATCACCCATTGGATGATTTTTCAGTATTTGAGAAAACCAACGGCATTGGATTGGTCATGGGCTACGATGGCATTCAATGTTTGGATATCGATGCCAAACATTTCGAGGGTGATGAATACAATGATTTTGTTGCATTAATAGAACAAAATGCACCTGATTTGATCGAAAGAATGATCATTCAACAAACACAATCGGGTGGATACCATTGGATTTTCAAATGTTCGGAAATCGCTGGAAATGAAAAGTTAGCAAAGAATCAAAAAGGTGAAGTCACTTTTGAAACACGCGGCCGTGGTGGTCAAATCGTTGTTTGGCCGACTAAAGGATACAAGATCATTGGAAAGATCACGGACGTTGTTGAAATAACGCCTGATGAAAGAAACATCATTTGGTCGTGCGCTCGCATGATGAATGCAGAAGTCCCTAAACCCGAACCGATGAAGAATCAGCCCACGGATTCGGTTTGGGATGGGGATGTTGATGAAACAACACCGTGGGGTGAATTCCGATCCACATACAATGTGATTGATATCCTGACATCGGCGGGATGGTCCATTGTTGATGAGAATGAACGAATGATCCGTGTGAAGCGTCCCGGCAACACAAACGCCGAAACATCAGGTGTGGTGTTCAAAGATTCGGGATTGTTTATGCCGTTCACAACATCAACACAATTCGAAGCAGAACAACCCTATGATGCATTCCAAGCGTTCGTTGTACTGGCGCACGGTGGTGACTTTCAATCCGCGATTCGCGAATTGCGAAACGATGGATTCGGATCACAACCACAACCCGCCATTCCTGATGATGCATTGTTTGATTATGAATCGGCAACGGATGATGACATCGATGAGATGCAAACGTTGTTGCAATCATTGGAGGTGGATTCGACCGTTGAGGTGGATGAACCTGAAAAGGCCATATCGTTGCGGTTTGGTTTGGATGATTACATTTTCGGAACGATGGGGAATTTTTCCCTGATTCAAGGAAAGGCGAAATCAAGAAAGTCGTATTTCTTGAGTGCATTGATGGCGGCAGCAATATCGGATCACGATGTGTGTGATCATATTCGTGGACACATATCGGATAAAGTCAATATATATATTGATACGGAACAGGGTGATTTCCATGCGGCCAAATCGAAGAAACGCATCCAATCAATGGCCACATTAGATCCGCGCGTGAATTACCCAAATTTCAAACATTACCGATTCCGTGGTCTACTGACAAACAAGGAACGATTGAAACTGACCGATTATGTGATGCAATCATTTGACAACATTGGATTGGTGGTCATTGATGGTGTGGTTGATCTTGCATCGAAAGGTGTGAACGATGAAGAAGAAGCGACCGCACTGGCATCGAAGTTGTTGCAATGGACATCATCAAAGAATTGCCACATTTCCATTGTATTGCACGAAAACAAAAACGATAGGAACGCCAAAGGGCATTTGGGCGCAATGTTGGTGCAGAAGGCAGAAACCACCATTTCATTGACCAAATCGGAAACACAACCCGGTGCATCGGACATTGTGCCTGAATATACAAGGAACAAAGAATTTCCACCAATGACCATGACGATCACCGGATACGATACAATTGAATTGGAGGTGAATGAACCCGTTGAATCCGTTCAGGAACGCGTGTGGACCGCAGAAGATCACAAACGATTGATACCATTGATTCAAGGTAAAACACCAGCAGAAGCGACCAAATTCATTCGTGATACTGAAGATGTGACCAAACGCATTGCAGAAAAGGTATTGAATGAGATGGAGGCAAACCAATCGATTGTGTTCATCAAACAAGGCCGTTCAAAAATTATACAGGTTGACAACGTCATTTAAAAAGTTTATATTGTGAAGATTGATTTGAAAATAAGAAACACCATTGCACAACTCATTGTGGATATGGAAATCGGTGAATCACGCCCGATCAGGAAACACGAAATGGTTCCAGTGATCAAAGAAGTAAACGATACCGCATTGATTGGACACGCCATTCGTTTTGTAAAGAACAACGAGGGTGATGTCATTGCATTAAAAAAATACAGGAAAACTACAATTGAAAAGAGAATTGAAACCAAAAGAACGTGAATGTCGGAAGTGCGGAAAGGTAAAGCCATTGAATCAATTCAATCGATTGATCCGTGGCGCACACGGACATCGTGCGCAATGCAAACAATGTGAGTCCGATTACAGGTCCGCACGTGGATTGAATGTGCCACAGGAACCGTCACGTTATGAAATAAACGCTGACACGATTAAGAATCACATGTATATCCATTTCGGTTGGTGGGAATCAGTGAACACATCCATTGAGCGTGATCAACGCAACCGTGACGTTCGTAAGTATTATAAAGAAGAACAACAAACAAATAACAAATAACAATGCCAAATGTACCAAAACGAAAACAACGCCCGTGGTTGCAAGGCTCACACCAAAGCAGCAAACAAAGACTGGAACGCAACAAATTCTATCAATCGTATGCATGGAGACAATTGCGATCAATGTTCATCAAACGACATCCGTTGTGTGTTGAATGCGATGGAATTGGCCAGGTGGTTGACCACATCGTACCAATCAAGTCGGGTGGTGATCCGTTGGAGTGGGACAACCTCCAAACAATGTGCCATCGATGTCACAACGTGAAATCAGGCAAGGAATCACATCAATGATGGTGTAAATGCCCACATTTTACCACAGGTAGGGGGGTGTTGGATGTAAAAATGATAAAATA
>JABAZL010000027.1 GCA_018608425.1 Flavobacteriaceae bacterium | reverse complement strand
CCGCCACTGTAGGCGAGGACTAATTTTTTCATTTGGATTTCTTTTTAAAAAGACCACTTAAAAAACGTGTGGTTTTTGTTTCATTTTGTTTTTTCTCGTTGGGATCATGAAGCATTCCGGTACAGAGACACATCGTGCGTTCGGTTCGGGTGAGGACATCATAGTTTTTACAGGTTTGACAGCCTTTCCAGAATTCTGGATCATCCGTAATTTCAGAAAAGTGTACGGGCTTGTAGCCGAGTTCGTAATTGATTTTCATTACAGCCTGTCCTGTAGTGATACCAAATATTTTTGCACCAGCGTATTTTTCTAGCGATAATTCAAAGACTCTTTTTTTGATAGCCTTGGCCAATCCTTTTCCTCTAAATTCAGGAGAAACAATAAGCCCAGAATGTGCTACATATTTGCCGTGTCCCCAGACTTCGATATAACAAAAGCCAGCGAAAACATCGCCTACTAAAGCAATTACGGCATTACCGTTTTCCATTTTTTTACTGATATACTCTGGAGTTCTTCGAGCAATTCCTGTTCCTCGATCCTTGGCCGATTCGTCTATGCATAGACTAATGGTTTTCGCTAAATGTATATGATTTGAGCTGGCAATAACGATTTTCATTATTGTAGTTTTTAGTTAAAAAAAAGAATGTAAGTTTTGAGATTGAAACCGGACGCACCTGAGTTTCATAAAGAATTGCACCCCTAGGGGCGGCGACAGAATACACGAGGGAATCTGCTGTTCATCGGAACAGTAGTTGCAATTGTATGTGTATTATTTTCTTTCATAAGATGATACAAAGTTGGATTATTCTTTCTAGAATACCAAACTTGATGTGATTTTTCCGAATTTCTCAAAAAACATTCGTTTTGTCTTTGTTTCATGTATTTTTGTCCTGTGATCGACCATTTTAAATTACATATCGCCAATAAATTCCAAAACTTCAAAGAGCAGAAATTACTTTTAGCCTTCAGCGGAGGGTTGGATAGTAGGGTTTTACTGGATTTGTTATGCCAATTAGAAATTGATTTTTCGGTAGCTCATTGTAATTTTAATTTACGTGCAGATGCCAGTGAGGCGGATGCCCTCTTTTGCGCTCAAATTGCTGAACAGCATCAACTGCCTTTTTTTATTAAAAAATTTGACACCAAGAGCTTCGCAAAAGAGCAAAAAATATCTACTCAAATGGCTGCTCGTGAACTTCGTTACACTTGGTTTGATGCGCTAAAAGAACAAGAAGGGTTTACACATCTGCTAACCGCACATCATTTAGACGATCAATTGGAAACCTTCATGATCAATATGGGGCGCGGATCTGGTTTGAAAGGCCTTCGTGGAATTACTACAAATAAAATTCTCAGACCGCTGTTGAACTTTTCCAAAGATGAAATTGAACAATATGCCCAAAAACATTCAATTGAATGGCGCGAAGATGCTTCCAATGCACAAGATGATTATTTGCGAAATAATATGAGGCATAACGTGATTCCGCAATGGAAAACAGCTCAAGAAAATTTATTGCAACAAGTAGGGCAGACCTTTGATCACCTAACACTGGCTCAAGAAGCACTATCGGTTGTTGTGGATACTTTCAAGAATAAGCATTTTATACAGCAAGAAGATGTGACCGCTGTTAAGCTCGATGCTTTGATGGAATTGAAACCCCAGGCTTATTATTTACATGCGCTGTTCGAAGCCTACGGTTTTAGTCATGTTGCTGATTTAGAATCTTTATTAGTGGCACAAAGTGGAAAGCAATTGATCTCGTCATCCCATCGTCTAATTCGTGATCGAGCAGTATTGTTATTGAGTCCATTAAAAATTGAAACTTCGGATGAAGAATTTTCTTGGATACCATCACAGGATTTGATAAACCCAATAAAACTATCGCTTGCCGATCAATCCCTAAATACAGCAAATACAGCCACTTTAGATAAAAGCAAATTAAAGTATCCTTTGCTTCTTCGGAAATATCGCGAGGGAGATTACTTTTATCCTATTGGGATGCAAGGGAAAAAAAAGCTAAGCAAGTTTTTTAAGGATCAAAAATATTCTACTTTAGATAAAGAAAACCAGTGGTTACTATGCTCTGAAGAGCAAATTGTATGGGTTGTAGGCAAAAGAGTTGATACTCGTTTTGCTGCTATTCCAGAAACTCTTAACCCATTAATTATACGTTCTCATTGAAAAAACACTACATTTTATTCCTGTTCTTTTTAAGTTTACTAAGTCACGCACAAGGGGATGAAGAACCCGTGGTTTGGGCAACTTCTGTCAATCGAATTTCTGACACCACAGTTGATCTTCAATTCGATGCAACCATTACTGATAAATGGCATTTGTATAGCTTAGAAGAGTTCGAAGACGGTCCTTTACCTACCGAATTTGCTTTTGAACTGGACTCACTTAAAGTGCGTTTGGATGGCCCGATGACCAGCAGCAATCCGAAAATAGAATTTGATGAGATTTTTGAAATCGACTTGCCTTTTTTTGAATACAAAGCCCAATTCTCACAACGTTTAGAAATTTTAGATCCATCGATCGAACAAATTAGCGGGGAGATCAATTACCAAGCTTGTGACGATCGACTCTGCATTTTCCGAACAGAGCCATTTACGCTTTCCCTTCAAGGAAAAGCTGTTGTTGCTTCGAGTATCGAAATTACGGCTGAAGACCAAGCACGCTCCACTGCATTGACATTGAATCTTAAAAACAAAAAGTACTTACAGGATGCCCTCGTAAATACAGAAGATTCCTCTCCCTTGTTGACCCTCTTTTTACTTGGCTTTTTAGGCGGTTTGATTGCCATACTAACCCCTTGTGTCTTCCCTATGATTCCGCTCACGGTTTCTTTTTTCTTAAAACAAGCAACTAGCTTACGTAAAGGAGTTTTCAATGCTTTGCTTTATGGTTTTTTTATTGTGTTTATCTACGTTTTACTCAGTTTGCCTTTTCATTTTTTAGACAGCCTGAATCCGGAGATTTTGAATACCATAGCCAC
>JABAZL010000069.1 GCA_018608425.1 Flavobacteriaceae bacterium | reverse complement strand
TTCAAAAAATAACCGATACTACTATTGATTATCTCAGAGCAAAAGCTGCAGCGGGCGTCAATGCCTTACAAATATTTGATTCATGGGGAGGTTTACTTTCACCCGAAGATTACGCTATTTTCTCTTGGCCTTACATTCAACAAATTGTAACAGCAGTTAAAGATTTATGTCCTGTAATTGTTTTTGGAAAAGGATGTTGGTTTGCACTAGGAGAAATGTCTGAATCAGGCGCTAGTGCTCTTGGAGTAGACTGGACTTGCTCAGCAAGAAACGCTCGTTATTTGTCTGGAGGTAAGATTACCTTACAAGGAAATTATGATCCATCACAATTATTGTCTCCAATTCCGAAGATCAAAACTGATGTGAAGAAGATGATCGATGCTTTTGGTAAAGATCGCTATATTGTGAACCTAGGGCACGGTATTTTACCCAATATTCCCGTCAGTCATGCGCAAGCATTTGTTGACGCAGTAAAAGAATACGGAAGCTAAAAACGCATTCATGAAAGAGTCTTTCTACAATTACATTTGTAAACTTCAAGATACCATTACTGCTGCTTTAGAATTAGCAGATGGAGGTGCTTCCTTTAAAGAAGATTTATGGAAACGACCCGAAGGTGGGGGTGGAAGAACACGTGTTCTAGAAGACGGAGCTGTATTTGAAAAAGGGGGCGTTAATATTTCGGGAGTACACGGTACATTACCCAAAAGTATGCAGACGCATTTGAATGTAAGCGAGGCCTCTTTTTATGCCTGTGGACTTAGCTTGGTTCTACACCCTAAAAATCCAATGGCACCCACTGTTCATGCAAATTGGCGCTATTTTGAAATGTATGACCTCGACGGCAACATCGTAGATCAATGGTTCGGTGGAGGTCTGGACCTTACGCCCTATTATTTGTTTGAAGAAGATGCTACTCATTTTCATCAAACCTGTAAAAACGCTTGTGACCGACACGACTCTAAGTTTTATTCAGAATACAAGAAAAAATGTGATGCCTATTTTTGGAATGCACATCGAGATGAAGCAAGAGGTTTGGGCGGTTTATTTTTTGATTATTTAAAACCTACTCCAAAACGTTCGCTTGAAGAATGGTATGCTTTTGTTACCGATGTTGCAGACAATTTCCTAGAAGCCTACCTACCGATTTTAGAATGCAGAAAAGACCTTCCCTTCTCCGAAGAACAAAAAAAATGGCAAGAAATACGAAGAGGTCGTTATGTAGAATTTAATTTAGTACATGATAAAGGCACGCTTTTCGGTTTAAAAACAAACGGTAGGATTGAAAGTGTTTTAATGAGCTTACCACCTAAGGTTCAGTGGCATTATGATCATCATCCTGAAAAAGATTCGCCAGAGGCTGAACTCATGAAGGTGATCAGGAAACCTAAAAATTGGGTTTCTTAAATCAAAAGTCGTTAGCTTTTTACTAAATTACCCTGAAGAAAAACGAAACCCTTATGAATACATTATCGATTTTAATAGTACTTCCTCTTTTGGTGGTTTTCTCTTACCTCTTTGATGCAATCGCAAGGAAAACAAAATTTCCATCGGTTATTCTATTGATGTTTACTGGAATCATCATTCGAGCTATAACCAATCTTTACGGTTTTACTGATTTCGGTTTTTTAGATAAAGTAATTCCAGTTTTGGGAACTGTAGGTCTAATTTTGATCGTTCTAGAAGGCGCATTGGAACTTGATATTAAAAAAGAAAAGCTCCCCGTAATCCTTAAAGGGTTTTTTGCTGCTGCACTGATTTTAATACTCAATATCATCGCCGTGAGTTGGGCTTTTGAAAACATCTTAAACCTTGAACATAAAACTGCTATTATCTTTGCAATTCCACTGGCCATCATCAGTAGTGCTGTTGCTATACCCTCTGCTGCTGGACTATTGAATCGAGAAAAAGAATTTGTAGTATATGAATCTACGTTTTCGGATATCTTAGGGATCATGATTTTTAACTATGCTATTCGACAATTCGAATCGAATCAAACTTTAATTAGTGCCGAATCTATCGTTGCTTTAGGGCTACAAATTATCGGAGTAATTGTGGTTTCGTTGATTATCACCTACCTCCTTTTTCAGCTCTTGCAGAAAATTGAACACCACGTCAAATTTTTCCTTATTCTAGCACTACTTGTATTGGTCTATGCTTTTGGGAAGTTTTTCCATTTACCGGCCTTGGTAACCATTTTTATTTTTGGATTGTTTTTAAGCAATGTAAAAGCCTTACTCCCCGGATTTATGCAGCGTTATCTAGACTTAAATCAGACTGAAAAAGGATTGCATGAATTTCATATTCTGACCGCAGAATCTACCTTTTTAGTGAAAACTTTCTTTTTCTTGTTTTTTGGTTTTTCAATTAGCTTGGTGGAGTTTTCTTCTGTCACTCCCTTTATTTACGGTGTTTTGATTTTTGGAATTATGCTCCTCATACGCTATGTATATTTTATCGCAACCACTTTTAAAATTAAACCCTCACCTCTTGTCTATATGTCTCCAAGAGGCTTGATCAGTATTCTATTATTTCTACAAATCAAAGAAGTTACCTTCATAAATACAGCTGCTTCAATTATAGATGAACAGGTGTTACTGGTTGTTATTTTAGCGTCCATGCTGATGATGACGTTAGGAACTATGAAAAAATCTAAACAAGATTCAGAACTAGATTCGGCTGAAAATTCTGAAGAAACTGAAACCAACACATTAGACGTTTTCTTAGACGGAATTGCTGATGAAAAAGAAGACCTTACTTAAAACAATACCATGTATCCAATAAAACGAAACAGACGATTACGAAGTTCAGAAGCAGTCAGAAGTATGGTTAGAGAACAGCAGTTGTCGCCAACCGACTTCATCGTACCTCTTTTTGCTGTAGAAGGCTCAGATGTAAAAGAAGAAATAACCTCTATGCCAGACTATTATCGCATGAGTTTAGACCATTTGAAAAAAGAAGTTCAAGAGCTTTGGAGCATGGGGCTAAAAACTGTTTTACTATTTGTAAAAGTGCCCGACACTTTGAAAGACAATAAAGGTACAGAAGCGCTGAACCCCAAAGGTTTAATGCAAAGAGCCATCGCACTTGTAAAAGAAACTGTCCCCGAGATGGTCGTTATGACCGATGTAGCTTTAGACCCTTATTCTTCTTTTGGACACGATGGGATTGTGGAAAAGGGAGTCATTGTAAACGATACCACAGTTGAAGTATTAGCACAAATGGCCTTATCGCATGCACAGGCAGGAGCAGATTTTGTAGCACCAAGTGACATGATGGATGGTCGGATTTTGGCTATTCGAACACTTCTAGAACAAGAACATTTTCACAATACTGGAATCCTAAGTTATAGCGCCAAATACGCTTCCGGTTTCTATGGCCCCTTCCGATCTGCACTCGACTCTGCTCCAGGTTTTGGAGATAAAAAAACCTATCAGATGGATTTTCATAATCGAAAAGAGGCACTACTAGAAGCAGAATTGGATATTGAAGAAGGTGCAGATATTGTAATGGTAAAACCAGGCCTAGCCTATTTAGATATCATCCGTGATTTGAGTAATCAAGTTGATGTTCCCATCGCTGCCTATCAAGTGAGTGGCGAATACGCCATGCTCAAGGCTGCTGCTCAAAAAGGTTGGATTGAATATGACGCAATTATGTACGAGCAACTCATTGCATTTAAGCGTGCTGGAGCATCGCTTATTGCTACCTATTGTGCCAAAGATGCCGTTCGAATTCTAGGATAATTCCCGCTCTTTTTTTGTTAAAATATTGAAATCTGGCATTCTTTTTGATTTCTTTGAATACATTAGTAATAACCAAATTTTTACGATGTATAAAAAACACTGCTTTTTTTCAGCTTCTTATTGTATCTAAGCTGTATTGGAACCGACGTCACAGATGATTATGTCGAACCAACACTACGAATTTCTTCAGGCACAATTATCATCTTTAAGGTTGGGCAAAAATTTCAATTTACTGCTAAATATTTTGATACCAGTGGTACTCAAATTGAGAATCCCAACTTGATTTGGACCGTATCTCCCCCTGGCGCATTGAGTATAAATGATAGTGGTTTTGCGACTGCAACTAGCGATGGCGAAGCTACTTGTTCAAGTCAGTGTCGTTACCGCATTAGGGAATACCATTTCTGATAAAACTTCTTTTACCATTAGTAAAGCTGTCACAGTAATAACCGAAACAGCAACAATGACTATCGATTCAGGTACAACTACTCCTACAACTTCTGATATAAATACGAGCACCATAGATTCAGGCACAGCTACATCAACGTTAACAGATACAAGCACAACAACTACTTCAGTTTCCGATACTTCCTCAACAACAACAACAGACACCGATTCGACTCCAACTGTAGATGATGATGTGGTTGTAACTGTCCCTCAATCCTATCAAGGTACAATCCGAACTACATCAAGCTATAAACTTACCGGTAGCTACGAATATGGTTTAAATGATGCTGGTCAATTGATATTGGATATTGGGGATGACTACGTTGCCTCAACAGCAATTCCTAGGCTTTTTGTATACCTATCAAATAATCCCAATTCCCCTTCAGGGGCCTACGAAATTGCAGAAGTAACTGTTTTTAGTGGTGCTCATAGCTATGTTTTACCTTCTTCAATCGACATTAGTGATTACAAGTACATCCTTTACTGGTGTAAACCATTTATTGTTAAGGTCGGAGATTCAACCATATTTTAATTTTACCTACACATGCAAAAACAATTCTTGTTATTGGGCTGTCTTTTTTTTCTTGGAATAACTTTTGGAACCGCACAATGGACCCAAAAAAAAGGAACTGGATACTATAAAGTTGGGGCTTGGTTTTTAGAAGCAAATCAACACTATACCGACAAGGGACTTCTAGACCCTAATGCAACTCGTGGGATTTTTGTAACCAATTTATACGGTCGGCACGGAATTACAGACAAAATAACGTTGGTGGGCTATATTCCTTTTACCCGAGTATATCAAAACGAACAAATCTTTACCTCGGGCAATCCAGGTCAGCCAGGAGAAGCAGTCAACAGTTTTGGAGATATTGATCTTGCGATAGAAGTTCAAATTTTTAAACGACCGAAATGGGTACTGGCAACTTCATTAACCTTAGGGGTTCCGTCGGGGAATAACAGTGGTGGAAGTGATGGAAGTTATCAAACTGGAGACGGAGAATTCAATCAAATCGTGAAAGTCTTAGCCGGAACTTCGTTTAAGATTGCAAAACATTCTTTTTACGCCAAAGGATCATTAGGTGTCAATAATAGGAGTAATGGTTATTCCGATGAAATCCGACTTGGGTTTGAAACAGGATCTCAAGTGTTTAAAAATAAATTTTTGCTTTTGGTGCGCCTGAATACGATTCAATCCTTTTTCAACGGCTCTTTGTCTGCCGAAAATAGTAATGGAAGTATTTTTGCAAATAATGTTGAAGTCACAAATCTAGGCGGAGAAATCAATTACTTTATAACAAAAAAGTGGAGTGCTTCCTTTGGGTATAGTATTCCGTTGAGTGGGAAAAATATTTATAAAGCAACAGCGCTTGCTGGTGGTATTGCCTATAAACTATAGTCCGTACTTTCGTTCAGGCGCAAAAGCTGTTATATCCATAGCTGTTTTTTTACCTGAAATTATTTCGGAAACTAATTTCCCTGTTCCCGGACCTAAACTCCAACCCATCATGGCATGACCTGTTGCCATAACCAAATTAGAACAAGAAGAATGCCTTCCTATAAACGGTAATCCATCTGGTGACAAAGGTCGTAAACCACAATGAGCTTGTTCTTGATCTTCTTTCGCAATTGCTATTCCTTGATAATACTGACTCGATGCTTGAGCTATTGCCTGTACTCGATTCATGCGAATAGCATTATTGATTCCCGCTATCTCCATAGTTCCCGAAAAACGAGTGAATCCCTGCATGGGTGTTACCGCTACTTTTGATTCCATCAGTATAGCAGGCATTGTGATTCCTGTTGGTGCAGCTACATTAATGCGGTATCCTTTTCCAGCTTGAATAGAGAGTGCGATTTTTAGAGGTTTTAGGAGTTTTTCTGTCCAAGCACCTGCTGCAAAAACAACCTCATCTGCTTCAAAATCGCCTTGATCCGTTTGTACTTTTTTTATTTGATTATCGATAACTTCGAATCCATTTACAGTAGTTTTTGTGTGAATGGAAACACCATTTGCAAGAATATTGTCACGTAACTGATGCATAAAAACCCCCGGAGTTGTGTGTGCGTCGCAACGATAGTGATACGCTCCAGCGATATTCATTTTTACGCCTGGTTGCAGCTGATTGACCTCATCTTGCCCGATCAAAGAAACATCCAATCCCAAGTCTTGGGCAGCTTTCATTACAGAAAATTCTTCCTTTTCTGCCTTTGCAGTTTTAAATGCCATCAATACGCCTCGATCTTCCAAATGAAAATCAAAATCCATGGATTGATGCATTTCGTGATACAAATTCTTACTCAAGGTGTTGATGTCTTTTATCACAGACAACGAACGTTGTACATGGGCTTTAGAACAGGAGCGCATAAATTTCCAACCCCAGGAAATCAAATCAGCATCCAATCGCGGTTTTATATAAAAGGGGCTAGATGAATTGAACATCCATTTCAAGCCTTTAGAAATCATTCCCGGAGCAGCCAGCGGGACGATATGACTTGGAGTCAAATATCCAGCATTGACAAAAGAAGCTCCTTCGGAAAGAGTTCCTTTATCCAACACTGTGACTTCGTGCCCTTCTGCTCTCAAATAAAATGCGGTAGATAGACCTACAATTCCTCCACCAATAACGACTACTTTCTTTTTCATATCAAATCAAATAACTTGGAATCCTGCTGCATAGGGGTCTTCAGAATCAATTAGTATTGTGTTATATCCCGTAATACGAGCACTCCCTTCTATACTTGGTGTAATTGCTAAAAATGAACCAGCCGTTGTTTTTTGTTCGACTGTTCCCTTAAAGGTAGATCCTATAATACTTTCGTGAATAAAACTCGAACCAACCTTTAGTTTATCTTGTGCATACCATTGCGCCATTCGCGCCGACGTACCGGTTCCACAAGGAGAACGATCGATTGCTTTGTCTCCGTAAAAAACAGCGTTACGTGCAGTGGATGTTTTATCAAGCGTTTTTCCTGCCCATAAAACATGACTACATCCTTGGATATTAGAATCCTCGGGGTGAATGAATTCTTGTAATTCGTTGACTAAAATTCGCAACGACTTACTGAAG
Source organism: Flavobacteriaceae bacterium (assembly GCA_018608425.1). Lineage (GTDB taxonomy): Bacteria > Bacteroidota > Bacteroidia > Flavobacteriales > Flavobacteriaceae > Arcticimaribacter. Next base: position 13,193 of record JABAZL010000069.1, on the reverse strand, counting down.
TCAATTAATTTCCCTGCAGTGTAATCTTCAATGCCCTTAAAATTTGCTTGAGGATCTACAATAGCATAAAAATTCCCACCATAAGCAACGTCAACTTTGAGTTTTCCTAACTCTGGATGCTCAACTTCAAGACCTGAAGCGTAAAGAAAAGAAGCAATGTTTGTGAATTTAACAGCGGTAACTTTTTCAGCCTCTTGCGTATAGGAAGCAATGATTAATCCAGCTGGCGTTTCAACTCGAAGGATTCCTTTTTCTTTGGGCAAAACCAATTTTTCCTCAATCAAAATAGTAATGGTTCCGATAAGGCCGTGCCCACACATGGGCAAGCATCCACTGGTTTCTATGAATAAAACGGCGACATCGTTGAATGCATCTTGCGGAGGAAAGAAAAAACTTCCACTCATCATATCGTGCCCTCTGGGTTCGAACATCAAGCCCTTGCGAATCCAATCAAATTCTTTAAGAAAATGAATTCGCTTTTCCATCATGGTATTCCCTTCAAGTTTTGGTGTCGGTGACATTACAACGCGAACAGGATTACCTGCTGTATTACCATCAATACAAATGAATTTTGTAATGCTACTCATTCAATTCTTGCTTAATATAGGCTGCTATTTCTTCTTCCATTAGTGGAAGGGTTAGCGTTCCTTTTTGTAAAATAATATTGTGAAATTCTCGTATGTCAAATTGATCTCCAAGAGCATTTTCTGTTTTCTGTCTAAGTTCAGAAATTTTTAATTCCCCAATCTTATATGCCAAAGCCTGACCTGGCCATGAAATATAGCGATCTACTTCGGTATTAATTTCATGAAAAGAAAGTGCTGTGTTTGCAGTCATAAATTCTACCGCTTGTTCTTTACTCCATCCAAAAGCATGAATCCCAGTATCAACTACCAAACGGCATGCCCTCCACATAGAGTAAGTAAGTTGACCAAAGCGCTCGTAGGGTGTGGTATATATGCCCATTTCTCCAGCTAGTGCTTCTGTATATAAGCCCCATCCTTCTCCATATGCAGATAAATAAAGTGATCTTCTAAAGCTTGGGATTTCGGTAGATAGCTCTGAATTTAATGCCATTTGTAAATGATGTCCAGGAACTGCTTCGTGGGCTGTAAGTGCTGGAAGAACATATAAGGGACGACTGGGTAGGTTGTAGGTGTTGACCCAATAATATCCAGGATTTGTACTGTTGGGACGGGTAGGGATATACCGCCCTCCTGTATATTTTGGTGCAATTGCATCGGGAACAGCTGCAACTCCATATGGTGTTCGGGGTAGGGTTTTAAAAAATTTAGGTAGTTGTTCATCCAAGCGTTTTGCAATATCACGAGCACGCATCAAAAGTTCGTCTCCCGATTGCGCATAAAATTGCTTATCCGATCTTAAGAAAGCAAAAAAGTCTTCGAAACTTCCTTGAAACTCAACTTCCGTAATAATCGCTTCCATTGCATTTTTAATCTTAGCAACCTCTTTCAAGCCCAATTGATGTACTTCTTCGGCAGTCATATCCAAAGTAGTGTAATAGGCTATCCTATCTTTGTAAAAAGCTGATCCATTGGGTGTTTGACTAACTCCAATTGCTTTTCGAGTTTGAGGGTAATATTCAGTTTCAAAAAAAGTTTTGATTTTCTGAAAAGAAGGAATCACATCTTTTTGAATAGTAGCATGCGCTACACTCATTAGGGAGTCTTTTTCTTCAGAAGAAAATTGATCTGGAAGGTTTTTAAAAGGTGAAAAATAGAAATTATTCTCAACGGTTTCAGTAATGTGTTTGTCATAACTACTTTCGTAACCGTCAAAAATAATCAAGGGCTGAGAGACACCAGATTCAAGTCCTTTTTTTAATAAAATGAGGTTTTGATCTACAAATATTGGAATAGCTTGTAGCATTTTGAGGTACGCTATACTTTGCTTTTTTGAAGTCAAAGGGCGAACACGATAGACCAAACTATTATGAAAACCAGAATCGGACAACAAAGGATTGAGGTGGGTTTGAAACTCAAAATTAGCTCGGTGATCTTCTACCAAAAACTTTAAAAGTTTCAATGATATTCGATCCTCAGAAGTGAGTTTAGCTACCGTTATACCGTTAATTTTTTCTAGCAAGGTTCCATAAAAATCATAATCGGCTTGATAACGTTCTTCGGTATGGTCACCTAAAGGAAAAATTTCTCTGTCATAAGAATCATACGCCTCGTATTGATCAATGCACTCTTGAAGCATTATTTCATCTTCAGCAATTGAAGAACAACCAATACTAAGAACTAAACAAACGAAGATATAAGCAAGTTTTTTCATACTACTGATTTTGTAAGTTGCTTATTCAAGGTACGGAAAATTTGTAATGGATTTTCATCTTTCAAAGCCTCGGGTAATAAATCTTGTGGGCAATCTTGAAGACAAACTGGCCTTAACCAACGTTCGATCGAAGAGGTTCCAACTGAGGTGAAACGACTGTCAGTTGAGGCTGGAAAAGGTCCACCATGATTCATAGAAGGTGTAACGGCTACTCCAGTAGGTACCCCTTTGTAGAGCAATCGGCCAACTTTTTGTTGAACCGTTGCAAGCAGTTGTTTGTTATCGTTTAGTTCTTCAGCCTCACCTAGAATTGTTGCGGTTAATTGGCCAGGAAGAACTTCGGCAATTGTGTTTAATTCTTCCGTTGTAGCGCATTGAATAACCAAGCTAAAAGGTCCAAAAACCTCTTCTAAAACATTTGGGTTTTTCAAAACCTCTGCAGCAGAAATAACCCCCAAAGCTGGACAATTCGCATCTAGACTACCTTTGTGAATCGTAACTCCTTGGTTTTTGATGTTTTGAAGTTGATTTTCATAATTTCTACTAATATTGGAATGTACCATTGTAGCGGGTTCTCCCTTCAGAATCTCCGAAACAAGTTGATCTACAAAACTAGTTGTAGCTTGCCCACCAATAACTATTAATCCTGGATTGGTGCAAAATTGTCCTGTACCCATTTGAATAGAATTTGCAAGATCGACCGGTAGTGATTCATCCGACACTAAACGATTCGATAATATAAAAACAGGATTTACACTGCCCATTTCCGCAAAAACAGGAATGGGTTCTTTTCTTTTTTGAGCGATATCATAAAGCGCTTTCCCAGCCTTGTAGCTTCCAGTAAAGCCAACAGCTTTAACTTTTGAATGCTCTACCAAACGCTGACCAACTCCAATTGATTCGCCATGCAGGTGTGCGAAAATTCCAGCATGCAGCCCACTTTTTTGAATAGCACTTTGTATGGCTTGAGCAACCAATTCACTTGTGCCTGCATGATAAGGATGTCCTTTAAGAATAACTGGACATCCTGCTGCTAAAGCAGAAATGGTGTCCCCTCCAGCGGTTGAAAAAGCTAAGGGAAAATTGCTGGCTCCAAAAACGACAACTGGTCCTATAGGAAAGTGCATTTTACGTAAATCAGGGACACCTTCGATGCCAACATCCAAAATTGCTTTCACATAAGAACCTTCATTTAATAAATCTGCAAAGCTTTGAATTTGCCCTAACGTACGAGTGAATTCTCCCTGAGCTCGCCCATCGGGATAACCCGATTCCAATCGATATTGTTCAAGGATAGCTGCTTTATTTTGCTCAAGCTCTTTTTTAATTTGAATTAATAAAGCTGCACGTGTGGCCGAACTAGTTGCTGCATAATCTGAAAATACTTGCGCTGCAACCTCACAACTGTTATCGATGTCTTCTAGGGTTGCATTGTCATACTGCTGGGGGAGTTGCTTACTTGTATGTGCGTTATATGTGAAAAAAGAAGCTTTATTTTTGGATTGAACTTCTTTCCCGTTGATTACACTTTTTCCTTGAATCATAAGTATGTTTTATAGTTTCCTAAATCTGGTCGTGAAGCCAATGAGTCGTCGATTATTTTTTGAACTCGAATTCGCTCTGCTCCTTTCAATATAAGTCGAGGCTTTCGAACATGGCCCGTTCCAATACCTGTAGCAATTTCACATTGCTTTATATTCTGAACTAATTGTGGCGATATATCCAATTCTAAAAGAGGTAAAAACCAGCGGTATATCGTTAGCGCTTCATCGATTTTCCCAGCTTTGGTGTAGGCAAATACAGCAACCGTTTCTTTTGGAAACGCATCTACCAATCCTGCTACCCATCCGTCTGCACCCATGACCAAACTTTCCATGGCCAAAGTATCTACGCCACATAGGATCTGGTACCGTGAGCCAAAGCGATTAATCATTCGAGTAACATTAGAGATGTCACGTGTAGACTCTTTTACCGCCTGAATATTTTTATATTGTTGTAATTGATCGAACATATCTAAGGTAACTTCGATTTTATAATCTACCGGGTTATTGTAAATCATGATTGGAAGTTTTGTAGACTGAGCTATAGCCGCAAAGTATTGAACTGTTTCTTCGTCTGTTGCTTTGTAGCGCATTGGCGGAAGCAGCATCAATCCATCTGCTCCGTTTGCTTCAGCAGCTTGAGCTGCTGCAATAGCATCGTCTGTTGATTGTTCAGCGATATTAATGATTACTGGAATTCTACCCGAAATAACGTCCTGAGCTTTTTTAAGTAGTGCTACTTTTTCGTCAGCTGTTAATGTACTTGCTTCGCCTAAAGTTCCTCCTAAAACAATTCCGTGAACACCTGCTTCTATTTGTGCAACCAAATTCAATTCAAAAGCTTCTAGATTCAACTGCTCCTGCGCATCAAATTGTGTAGTTAACGCGGGCATGACGCCCTGCCAATTAAAATTCATCATGTTTGTTGTATTTATAATTCAAATATAAACATTCATATTAGGTGAATTTTATCTAATTTTGATACTATATTACCCTAAAAATTACATTTTACGAGATTTGAATTACAAAATAATGCGAATAAAACGCCTACACCCATGACCAATGTTTTACCTTTTAAAATTCCCAAACAAAAGAATGAAGCGTTGCTGTATCAAGAAGATCATGCGATTAATTTTTATGACAAACTTCATCAGCATCAAGAAATTCAGATCAGCTTAATTCTAAAAGGGAAAGGAACAATTGTGTTAGGGGATTCTATTTCACAATTTAAGCCCAATGATATTTTTGTTATTGGGAGTAATATAGCCCATGTTTTCAAAAGTGATACGGAAGAAAATGAAGCACATACCATGCTGTCTCTTTTCTTTAATATGGATTCCTTTGGCGAAGATTTTTTTAAGCTCAATGAGCTCGACACCCTTAGCTCTTTCTTTGAAAAAAGCAACTTTGGAATTCGGATTTCCTCTGAAAAAGAAGAAGCAAAAAAGTGTTTTTTAAAGTTAAAGCATGCCACAAAGCTTGAAAAACTCATTCTCTTTTTTAAGATTCTCAATATCATTAGTCATGCGCAGCACGAAGTATTGGCTTCCTTTATTTATAAAAAAATATACAACGACAATGAAGGAGAAAGGATGAGCACCATTTTTACTTATTCAATGAAAAATTTTGCACAAGAAATTGATTTGAATCAAATTGCAGCTATTGCTTTCATGACGCCTAATTCTTTTTGTCGCTATTTTAAGCAACGAACAAATATTACTTATTTTCAGTTTTTAATTAAAATACGAATAGAACACGCTTGTACGTTATTGTCTTCTGATAGTGATTTTACAGTGGCTGAGATTGCTATAAAATCTGGGTTTAAAAATATTTCAAACTTCAATCGGCAATTTAAAAGCATCAAAAAACTTAGGCCATTAGAATACAAATCAATCGAATCTGTTTAAGACAGTTCACTTTTCATTATCTTAGAATCCTTATCTTTAAACCAGTTACATTTGTTTTGCGTGTATAAAAGACATCATATGGAATCCATTCAATTCAAAAGTACATTAGGGGTTATCGAAATTACTGGTGATGATGCAGGGATTCAAACCATCAGAATTCACGAAGAACTGCAGATAAAAGAACAGCCAATTCCCAAAGCTCTTGAAGCAAGTGTAAAACAACTTAAAGAATATATTGAGGGAAATCGGACGGCATTTACTTTTCTCATGAACCCAAAGGGAACTGAGTTTCAAAAGCAGATTTGGAATATTCTCCTGACAATTCCATTTGGAAAAACACTTCCATATTTAGAAGTAGCTCAAATTTATGGCAACACCAAAGCAGTTCGAGCTGTTGCTGCGGCTATAGGAAAAAACCCTATCTTAGTTGCTGTACCTTGTCATCGGGTTATTGGAAGTAACCGAAGCCTAGTAGGCTTTGCTGCAGGAATAGAAAAGAAAAAATGGCTCTTAAAAAATGAAGGATTTCCTTTTCAAGCAGAAATTCCTTTTTAAAACATAAACTAAATTTAAAAACAATTAATCTTCGCATTCATGAAAAAAGTATTGAAAATTGTATTCAGTGTACTGGTTCTTTTATTTGCCCTTCTTTATATAGGTCCATACAACTATGTCATTCCCGGTATTCTTAAAATTTATGGTACAGGACATAAAACTGCTTTTCTAGAAGATTATGAAGTGTTCGACAACCGAACTGTTGAAGCAGCTGAACTGCCACAAGAATGGCCTCTTCACGAAAACTACAATACGATTGAACCAACAGAACGCCTACTAAAGGCCCATGAAGAATATAGAAGTGTTGCTTATTTAATCATTAAAAACGACAGTATTTTTCACGAAAAATATTACAATGGCTACTCGGATACTTCCAAAAGTAATTCATTTTCAATGGCGAAAAGTATGGTTACGGGTATGTTGGGAAAGGCTATTGAAGAAGGAAAAATCGAAAGTATCGATCAAAAAGTTGGAGACTTTTTTGAGGAATTTAATGAAGGGTATGCAGCCGATCTTACCGTTGGTGATTTAGCCAGTATGGCATCGGGTCTCGATTGGGTAGAGGAGTATTATAATCCTCTGAACATAACCACACGCTCGTATTTTACAGATGATTTAGAAAGTCTTTTGCGTAACAGAAAAATCACAGGAAAGCCAGGGCAAGAATATCTTTATTTGAGTGGGAATACCCAACTTTTGGGAATGCTTATAAGCCAAGCCGTAGGAGCTAATTTGAGTGAATACTTTTCTGAAAGTTTTTGGAAACCCATGGGGGCAAAAGAAGACGCTCTTTGGCAGGTTGATAGTAAGGCCAACGGAATGGAAAAAACATTTTGCTGTTTTGCAACTAACGCCAAGGATTTTGCTCGTTTCGGAAAACTCTATAAAGATCATGGAAAATGGAACGGAGAGCAGTTAATTGATTCTAGCTATGTTGCACTAAGCACGCGTCCTCGCTTTGAAAAAAGTCCTGAATATGGTTACGGATGGTGGTTGTCTGAAATCGACGATAAACCACTTTTCGCTATGCGAGGACATCTAGGACAGTATGTAATTGTAATCCCAGAAGACAATCTTATTGTTGTACGTTTAGGACACCTTACCCAAAAAACAAATGGCGATGCTTTTCCAAAAGTATTCCATTTGTATGTTGAAGAAGCCTACAAAATGTTAGAGAATGCTCCACAAAATTGATTTAACAAAAATCTTGTTTCTTGATATTGAAACGGTTCCAGAAGAGGAACATTTTGATCAGCTTTCGCCCTATCGAAAAGAACTATGGGCACAGAAATCGGCTTACCAAAGAGGAGACGAAGAAAGTCCCGAAGCATTTTATGGAAGTGCTGGAATTTGGGCCGAGTTTGGGAAGATCGTTTGCATTTCAGTAGGGTACTTTGTTGCTCAAGCAGAAGAACGGAATTTTAGGATTAAAACTTTTTTTGGAGAAGAAAAGAAGCTTCTACTTGAATTCAAAGAATTACTCGATAATCATTTTAACTTAAGGACACACGTACTCTGTGCCCATAATGGAAAAGAATTTGACTTCCCCTACATCGCCAGACGCATGATTATTCACAGTATAGATTTACCCAAAAGTCTGAATCTTTTTGGGAAAAAACCTTGGGAAGTTCCGCATATTGATACCATGCATTTATGGCGTTTTGGAGATTTCAAGCACTATACCTCTCTGAAATTATTGGCAGAAGTATTAGGAATCCCTTCTCCAAAAGATGACATCGACGGAAGTGAAGTTGCCCATGTGTTTTATGTGGAAAAAAATATTGATCGTATTGTAACCTATTGCGAAAAAGACGTGGTCACCATAGCCCAAGTTGTTTTGCGTTTTAAAAATGAACCTTTGCTAGAATCTGAAGAAATTATATGGCTGCGATAAAAAAAGACTCCATCATCGAAGTATCTGATTTTTCACTTTCTATTGACAATAAATCGATTTTAAAAAACATCAATTTTACCATTGCCCCAAATGAAATAGTAGCCATGGTTGGTGAATCGGGGAGCGGGAAATCGTTAACTGCTTTATCTCTTTTGGGATTATTACCGAAAAACAAAACACAGATCGATTCTGGAACAATTCAGTTTGAAGAGACTCCGCTTTTAGATTTAACAGAAAAAGAATGGCAACAACTTCGAGGAAACAAAATCAGTATGGTTTTTCAAGAGCCTCAATCATCCTTAAACCCAACCATGAAATGTGGTGAACAGGTCGACGAAATTATACAACAGCATTTTAAAAATCGTTTTTCAGCTAAAGAACGGATGACCAAAATCATTGAAGCTTTTGATCGTGTAAAGCTTCCTAATCCAGAACGAATATATAGCGCATATCCGCATGAAATTAGTGGGGGTCAAAAGCAACGGGTTATGATTGCAATGGCGCTGATGAATGAGCCCAAATTACTCATTGCAGATGAGCCTACAACAGCTCTTGATGTTCAGGTTCAAAAAGAAATAATCGATCTTTTAAAAGAATTGCAAAAGCAAACACAAATGAGTGTGCTGTTTATTTCACATGACCTCTCTTTAGTTTCTCAACTTGCCGATAAGATCGTAGTGCTTTATCAAGGGAAGGTAGTTGAAACTGGAACGCCAATTGATATTTTTAAAAACCCCAAGGAACCCTACACACGAGCGTTAATTCAGGCACGGCCAACTCCAAATAAGCGCTTAAAAAAATTACCTACTATTGAAGACTACAATGATGATTTGGTTGTCAACGAATATGTGAATCCCAAAGAACGGAGCTTACGTTTGGATAAACTGTATGCTCAACAGCCCATACTCTCGGTTCGCAATTTGTATAAAACATACACTTCTTCCAATGGATTGTTCGGAAAGAAAGAACAGTTTACAGCAGTACAGGATTTATCTTTTGATCTCTATCCAGGAGAAACCTTAGGTTTAGTAGGAGCTTCGGGCTGTGGTAAATCGACTTTAGGAAGGGCATTGGTGTATTTAGACAAACCTACGTCTGGTGAAATTCACTACAAAGGACAATCGCTAAAGGATTTGAATGCATCTCAAATTAGAACGCTTCGTACAGATGTTCAGTTTATTTTTCAAGATCCTTATGCAGCACTACATCCTCAAAAAAAGATTGGAAATGCTATTCTTGAACCCTTAGATGCGCATCAAATTCTGCCGCAATCGAAACAAAAAAACCGTGTATTATCGTTATTGGAACAAGTTGGTTTAGATTCTACTTTCTTCGATCGATATCCACATGAACTATCTGGAGGGCAACGACAACGGGTTGTTATTGCCCGAGCCTTAGCAGTAGAACCCAAGGTCCTGATTTGTGATGAATCGGTTGCTGCCTTGGATATTTCAGTTCAGGCACAAGTATTGAATTTGTTGAATGAATTACAAGAAAAATTAAAGCTTTCATATCTATTCATATCCCATGACCTTTCCGTTGTTCAATACATTTCGGATAAAATAATGGTTATGCACGAAGGAGAATTGGTCGAGTATAAAGAAGCCGATGAACTCTATCGAAATCCCGAAAAACTCCCAACCCAAAAACTAATAGAGGCAATTCCATCAGTGATTTTTTAACCTCTTTAAGGTTTAGGGCGCAGGGTTTGGAATCTGATTGTGGACCGCTTCGATTTCTTTCAAAAGTTCCTTAGAAAGTGTAAGGTCGATACTGTCTATGTTTTCTTGAAGTTGTTCTACACTCGTTGCACCAACAATATTGGACGTTAAAAAAGGTTGACTGTTTACAAAGGCTAGTGCCATTTGTGTAAGACTTATATCGTGATTTTGTGCTATTTGATAATACTGTTCTGTCGCTTCGATGGATTGATCGCTGTTGTAACGTGCCATATTAGGAAACAAAGTCAAACGTGCTTTGTCTAAATTGTGCCCGCCGCGATACTTTCCTGTAAGCCGTCCAAAACCTAAAGGAGAATATGCTAATAAGCCTACATTTTCACGCATACAAATTTCTGAATTTCCAACTTCAAAAACCCGGGTAAGTAAAGAATATGGATTTTGAATGGTGATCATTTTTGGCAAGCCTTTTTTTGAAGCCTCCAAGTAACGCATCATTCCCCATGGAGTTTCATTCGACAATCCTACCTGTCTTATTTTTCCTGCTTTCACAAGTTCGTCTAAAGTCTCTAGTACCTCTTCAAAATTCTCTTCCCAAGGATCTTTTGGGTTGTGAAAATATCCACGTTGTCCAAAAAAATTAGTCATCCGTTCGGGCCAATGCAATTGATATAGGTCAAGGTAATCGGTTTGTAAGCGCTTCAATGAATTATCTAAAGCCTCAATAATATTGGCTTTATTGAAACATAAATTTTCACGGATATGTGCTGTATATGATCCCGGTCCTGCTGCTTTGGATGCCAAAACTATTTTAGATCTGTTTCCGGTTTTCTTAAACCAGTTTCCCATAATACGCTCTGTCTCGCCTTGTGTTTTTGCATTTGCAGGGACAGGATATAACTCAGCAGTATCAAAAAAATTGACTCCTTTGTCTAGCGCTAAATCCATTTGTTCGAAGCCTTCTGCTTCTGTGTTTTGGTTTCCAAAAGTCATGGTGCCCAAGCAGATTTTACTGACCTTAATGTCAGTACCTGGTAATGTAGTGTATTTCATAAATTTAGTCTAGGTCTTGAAGTAGCTTTCCGATTTCGTCCAATTTTGGAGCTAGAATCACTTCTATACGTCTGTTTTTTGATCGATTATCAGCTGAAGAATTTGGAACTAGAGGACTGTATTCTCCCTTTCCAGCTGCAGTAATGTTTTCTGGCATCACGCCTTTATTTTGAAGTAAAAGGCTCACAATGGCAGTAGCTCTTTTTACCGAAAGATCCCAGTTTCCTGATAACTTCGAATCTCCTATATAAGGGTCATCATCGGTATGCCCTTCAATAAGAACCGAAATATCTTTGTTCTGTTCGAGTACCATAGCCAGTTGTTTGATTGCCTGTTTTCCTTCGGAACCAACCGCCCAACTTCCAGATTTAAATAATAATTTATTTTCCATAGAAACATACACCTTTCCATTGCGTTGTTCCACCGTTAGTCCTTTTCCATCGAAGCTTAAAAGAGCTTTGCTCAAGGAGCTTTTTAATTTAGAAAGAAGCGCCTCTTTGTTTGCGATCACACGTTCCAATTCGTCTACTCGCTCGATTCGGGAGGCAAGTTCCGTTTGAAGAGAATCAAGATCCGATCGTTCAGCAGATAATTCGGATTCTTTCAGTTGAATTTCGTCCAATAAACTTCTGTTCTGTTCAATGCTTTCTTGCAGTGCATCGTTACTGTTTTGTTCTAAAGCTTTATAAGAATCTTCGAGTGTTTCGTAACTCTTTTTTGAGCGATCAAGCTCCATTTCGATTTGTTCAAATTGTGTCATCAAATCGCCATAATGATATCGCAGAGAATCGTAGCGAATCAAAAGTTCGCTATTTTCTTTTTCCAAAACAGAATGATCCACTTTTAATTGAGCATAATTTCCTTCAATTTCATTGAACATTTTGGAAGAAACGCAACTCACTAAGGAAACAGATATAAGGGTAAGGAGTACTATTTTTTTCATCTTGTAATGTTATTCTTTTTTAAAATCTAATTCAACCACAACCGGGCAATGATCCGAATGATGGGCTTCGGACAAAATATATGCTCGGGCTATTTTGTTTTGAATTGGGCTACTAACCATAGCATAATCCAAACGCCAACCTTTGTTGTTTGCACGAGAATTTGCTCGGTAACTCCACCAGCTGTATTGATGCGGCTCTTGATTCATTTCCCGAAACGAATCGACAAATCCTTGATTGACTAAACGATCCATCCATGCACGTTCTTCTGGTAAGAATCCAGAAACATTTTTGTTGCGAACTGGATCATGAATATCGATTGCCTTATGGCAGATGTTATAATCACCACAAACGATAAGGTTTGGAATTTCTTTTTGCAGCGTTTCTAGGTAAGCGCTGAACTGATCCATAAATTGAAACTTATATTCCAGTCGGTCGGTATTAGTTCCAGAAGGTAAATACATGCTGATAACGGAACAGTGATCAAAGTCTGCACGAATCACGCGGCCTTCAAAATCCATTTGTTCAATCCCAGTGCCATATTCAATATGATTAGGCTTTTGTTTACACAAAAGAGCAACACCGCTGTATCCTTTCTTTTGAGCAGAAAACCAATAGTGGTGATAACCCGACTTCTCAATGGCTTCGATATCCACTTGCTCTTTTTGGGCTTTGGTCTCTTGAAGGCAAAGCACATCGGGCTGAGTGGCATCTAACCAGCCAATAAAATCTTTTTTAAAAGCAGCACGTATGCCGTTGACGTTATAAGAAATGATTTTCATCCTAGCTAAAGTAAGCATTCTCTAGCTTCTAAAAAACGTGTTCTGAAAAACTTATTCAATATTGTAAACCAAAAAAGAATGCTTTTCACAAAAGAATTAAGTCAAAAAGTAAACGCTTTTAAATATTCTGTAACCAGTTTTTAACATCCAGTTTCTCATTCAAAATTCCACCAACAGCATCCAAGGCGATTCGCTCTTGCTTCATACTGTCACGATAGCGAATGGTTACCGTTTGATCTTCTAAGGTTTGATGATCGATGGTAATGCAATAAGGTGTTCCAAGAGCATCTTGACGACGGTAGCGTCTTCCAACTGCATCTTTTTCGTCATAGGCAACAGCATGATTCCACTTCAAATCGTCCATCAGGTTTTTGGCTACTTCTGGAAGGCCATCTTTCTTAACCAAAGGTAAAATAGCAACCTTTGTCGGCGCTAAAACTTCAGGTAATTTAAGTACAGTTCTGGTACTGCCATCTTCAAGAATTTCTTCTCGCAAAGCCCAAGAAAAAACAGCCAAGAACATACGGTCGAGACCGATCGAAG
>JABAZL010000060.1 GCA_018608425.1 Flavobacteriaceae bacterium | reverse complement strand
TCAAACAAAATAATCTATGTATTGTTTGCGGAAGTACCTGGCCTGAAGATGAAGCCGTTTTAATTGATTATATCAATAAAGCTTCAGATGATGTGAAGTTTATAATTGCTCCTCATGAAATAAATGCTTCTAAAATTGAATCGTTTAGAAAAAATATTCAGAAACAAAGCAGCTTGTTTTCAAAAAAGGAAGAAACTAATATATCTGAATACAATGTGCTTATTATAGATATTGTTGGCTTACTTACAAAAATTTATTCGCATGCTGACATAGCTTATATAGGTGGCGGCATGGGTGATACCGGATTGCATAATATTTTGGAACCTGCCACATTTGGAGTTCCAATCGTAATTGGCAATCATTTTGTAAAATTCCCTGAAGCTAAAGAGCTGAAAGAGTTGAAAGGTCTGTTTTCAATTTCAAATGCAACTGAATGCTCTAAAATACTAGAAAAGCTCGTAACTGATAAAAACGCTAGAATTGAATCGGGTAAAATAGCTAAGAAATTTATCGAAAACAATAAAGGAGCTACCAATACAACAATGAATTATATCAAACAATTAAAAGGAAAATCGCTTATCTAAGGCTGTTTATTTGATCCTTTAAGTCTTCCATAGCTTTTTAGCACTGACGCCCGCAATTCAGATTGGATTCGAACGTATTCGAATCCCCCGTAATTGAGGTTATACATTGTTATATGCCGTATTAATCAATCAATTCAATCTCTCCAGGCCTCCAGGATTTATCATACCAAGGCTCTGTCGGACTGTAAAGCCTTAATACTACAAACCATCCTTTACCAGGAACTGTTTGTGTCCAGTTGGCTTCCATGCCCTCAGGTGCATCAGGTCCATAATACAGGTCCACAGAACCATCCTCGTTAACAATCATGTTAGTATCTCGCTGACTTTGTTTACTTGGATAGGGTTGGGTTGTTTGAAGCATAGACCGTGTTTGAGGGTCGTAAACGCACATGGACCAAAACTTAAGTGCTGGCGCATCTCCTGGAATGTTTACCTTGTAATTTTTGGATCCGTCTAAAAAGTTTCCATTAGAATCCAGATAGCCCCAGGCGTATTGCGATCCTTTTCCAACAAGCTCAATAGCCATCATTGGTGTATTAACTGTGGCAAAATAGTAAAACATGGTACGGGCATCTAAATTACGGCCGCCCAAACCTTCATCTTTTAGAAATTGATAATTATTTCCGGGATAACCGCGTTTCCAATAGCTGCCATCGTATAAAAATTCTTCACTATTTCGTTCATTCCAAAGCGTTGCGCGAGCTGTGGCATTAGCCACAGCTACAGCATCAGTGAGTATACTTTTCATACGCTGATCAGGGTTGAAAGGTTTGCCTTTCTGAATTCCAATTGATGCAAATTGACCTCTAATTTCAGGACTAAATAATTCAATGGGTTCACGCTGCACAATTTGATTCAGTTCTTCATAAAATTTGAAATTATTGGCATGTATGGTATTAAATGTTTTACCTGAGCCATTTATAAATTCCATGGAAGGTGGCGCATCGGCTTTAGAAAGCGGGTATATTTTTAGCCCTTCTTTCCACATTTTTGTGGCAGTATCTGACTTTCCATCAACAAGAAATCCACGAAGAGCAACCCAATTGACATAACTCGGTGATTTGGTAACAAAATAGGTTTCGCCATTTATAACTTGTTCTTTTCCACCAATTGGACCCTCGAGTTCCCCATCATAGTCTGGAGGGAGGATTAAATATTTACCACCTTGACCTCTGTCTGGTCCTGGAGCCCCCATATCAATAACAAAGCGGAAGTAAGCATCATTAACCGTTCCGGGTCCAGCCCCCTTAGGAATCTCTATAACAGTTGGTCCATCTTTTTTTAGGTTAAGAAAAGGAACTGCATAGACGGTGCTTGTATTACCAGTCAAAAAGAGAGGATTACTATCCATAAGTTGGTCGAAAACAACTACTTGATTTGAGTTTTCCGCACCTAGCGAAGCCAGCCCCCTACGAAGTCCTTCTATTGATGTGGCTGGAATACCATTGAGAAAAGTTTCAATACCACGTAAAAAATCCAAATTGTCATAAACCAATTTCGCAGTTTCTTTAGTAGGGATACCATCAAAGAAATTTAATGTGCCAATCCTCGTTTCAACTTTGTCTGGAGTTAGAATAAAATCTGGAATTTCAGTATTGTACTTTGAGCGAATTTCATCAATAGAATTACTATCGATACTGATATCTTGGTTATCAGTTTTGCAGCTCCATAAAAAAACTCCAATGAAGAGTGCAGAAAATAAAAGTTTTGATCTCATAATATTATGTTTTAAAGGTATTAATATCTTCTCTATATGACATACAACGTATTGATGTATGATCTCATTACGATGTCTAAAATACAAATTTAACAAAAAAAAAAAGAATTTGAATTAGGCGGTAGTAGAAATGAATTAAACAGGGTATTGTCTTTAGTGCTTTTGACATGATCATCATTTTAGTTAGTTCCTGATTAGGAAACTCTTTGATATAATTGCTAATATTATCTTGCGCCATGGCTGATGAAATAGTAATAATGTCCGCGAAAACTAAGATTGAAATGTTTTTAAAGTTGATCAAGCTATTGCTAAACAACTTAAATAACTCAAAATACCTAACACGAACATTTTTTTAATTAGTTATCAATGCAATGAATAGGATAATTGAAGATTAGTACCATAATCTGTTTTAGATCCATCAGATGGTGGCTTGCTGTCGTAGTTATAATAAAATGAGACCCCTACTTTAAAATTATCACTGAATATACTCACTTGTGGATTTAGATTAAAAGATCCCCTATACCTTCCCACATAACCACACAGCCGAAGACTAATTGTCATTTATACCGTCATTTATTCAAAATAAATACTAAAAATAAAATATGTATAGCTTGTAGAATTAACTATAATATGGCTTTAGGAGTATTCTTTAAATTGACCAACAAGTCTTCCATAGATTGTTGTAATTCTTTAAGTAAATTGCTACCTGAAGGTTCAT
>JABAZL010000121.1 GCA_018608425.1 Flavobacteriaceae bacterium | reverse complement strand
ACAAAATCAATATACGATAAAGCTCCACCTGTAAAGATTGGGAATCCCCATCCTAAAACAGAGCCTAAATCACCATCGACTACACTATTCAAAACGCCTTCTTCTAAGCACTTAAAAGCTTCAATTGCTTGACGGTGTAAGATTCGTTTTCCAACTGTTTCCTTATCGAGATAGTCGACATTGGCATTGTATTTCTCAGCAAGACCAGGCCATAATTTCTTGGGCAATCCTTTTGGGTAGTCATAGAAGCCTGCGCCCCACTTCTTACCTTTACGATCATGATTGTCTACAAGGTCTTTTTGCATTTTGTAGGAACGTTCCTGGAATGCAGGTTTGTTTGGCGTAGGATCACTTTCATAAACGTGTAATCCCAGAGTAAGGGTTACTTCGTCAATAACGGCTAGTGGGCCAACCGCCATTCCTTCAGCTTTAGCAACATTCTCTACCATAGCTGCAGGAACTCCTTCTTCAACCATAAAAGATCCTTCGGAAACAAAGGTTCCAAAACAACGTGAGGTATAGAATCCACGGCTATCGTTTACTACAATTGGAATTTTACCAATAGCAACCGTATAGTCTACAGCTGCTGCAATTGCTTTTGCTTCTGTTTTTTCTCCAACAATGATTTCAACTAAAGGCATTTTTTCTACTGGAGAAAAGAAATGAATTCCGATGAAATTATCTGGGCGAGAAGAAGCTTTTGCTAATTCTGTAATTGGAATAGTCGAAGTATTCGATGCATATACTTTATCAGCACCAAGAACCGCTTCTGTTTCTGCCGTTACAATTGCTTTTAGCTTTGGGTCTTCAAATACTGCTTCTATTACTAGATCACAGTCTTTCATCGATGCAGGATCTGCAGTAGCTTCGATTTTCGACAGTAATGCTTCCGCTTTTTCTGGTGTAGAACGGTTTTTGGAAATTGCCTTATCCAAAATTGCTTTAGAATACGCCTTTCCTTTGTCAGCACCTTCTTGTGAAACATCTTTAAGAACAACATCCATTCCTGCTTTTGCAGAAACATATGCAATTCCAGCACCCATCATTCCAGCACCTAAAATACCCAACTTCTTAATTTCGTACTTGGGTTCTGTCTTGGGACGTGCAATTCCTTTTTTTGCTTTTTGCAATTCCATGAATCCGGTACGGATCATGTTTTTCGCTTCCTTAGAAGCTAATAGTTTAATGAAATAACGCGCTTCAATTTCTAATGCACGATCAATGGTTATGGGCAATCCATCGTGGATTACTTTCATAATATAACTTTGAGCCGGATAGTTACCATGTGCCATTTTACCGAGGTTACCAGCAGCTCCAACTAGCGTTTGAACTCCATTTGCAGACCATACATCACCACCAGGAACACGGTGTTTTTTGTTATCCCATGGTTGAACTGGATTTGGATTTGCAAGGATCCAATCCTTCGCTTTTTGAATAAGTTCTTCCTGACTTTCTGCGAGGTCGTCAATAAGGCCGTCTTTTAACGCTTGAGCGGGACGTACTTCTTTTCCTTGTAACAAATACATCAAAGAATTTTGTATGCCCAATAAATAAGGAACCTTAGAATTTCCACCACCAGCCGGCAATAAACCAACCTTAGCTTCTGGAAAGCCTAATTTTATTTTCACATTATTCAACACTATTCTGTGATGACAGGTTAAGCATAATTCTAATCCACCTCCCATTGCTGTTCCATTTATGGCAGCAACAAACGGTTTGCCAGCAGTTTCAAGAGCACGCAACGATTGATGCATTTGCATGGTGCCATCAAACGTTTTTTGAGGGTCATCCCCCATAGTTTGTAGTTCTCTTAAATCGGCGCCCGGCATAAACATACTTCTGCCAGAGGTTAAGATCATCCCTTTAATATCTTTATCAGCGACAACATTATTTGCTAATTCGATATAAGAGGTAATAAATTCTGTACTGAATAGGTTGGTTGGATTGTTGACTTGGTTGATTGAAAGGATTCCGATACCATCAGCTCCAACTTCAAATTCAAAAAGGTCGTTTTTAATATTTTCCATTTGAAATACTTTTTCTTAATTCTTAATTAGACGCGTTCAATGATTGTAGCAATACCCATTCCTCCACCAATACAAAGTGTGATTAATCCGGTATTCAAATTTCTTCTTTCTAGTTCATCCATAAGCGTTCCAGCAATCATACAACCAGTAGCACCAAGGGGGTGACCCATTGCAATTGCTCCTCCATTCACGTTTACTATAGAATGGTCAACACCAAGCTTATCCATGAAATACATTGGAATAGCCGAGAATGCTTCGTTAACTTCAAATAAGTCAATGTCATTGATGCTCATTCCAGCTTGTTTAAGAGCCTTTACACTTGCAGGAACTGGTCCGGTAAGCATGATGGTAGGATCTGTACCTTCTACGGCGGCTGCACGAACTCTAAATCGTGGCGTCAAGCCAAGTGCTTCGCCAATGGCCTTATTTCCTATTAAGGTAGCCCCTGCTCCATCTACAATGGCTGAAGAATTCGCAGCATGATGCACGTGAAGTAATTCCTCTACTTCTGGGTATTTATCAATCGCAACTGCATCAAAACCTCCCATAGCTCCCATCATTGCGAAAGAAGGTTGTAATTTACTAATTCCTTCTAAGGTAGTCGATGGTCGAATATTTTCGTCTGTAGTCAAAACATCAAGTCCATTGATATCTTTGATTGCAATACGAGAAACAAAACGCTTATCCGCCTCAGCTTCTGATGCTCTTCTTTGTGATTCGACAGCAAATAAATCGGTATCGTTTCTAGAATAACCGTATTTAGTAGCAATTAAATCTGCAGAAATACCTTGAGGTACTAAGTTTCTTGGAACCGCTTGTAAGGGGTCCATTAGGAAGCCACCTCCATCTGATCCCATTGGGACGCGAGACATGCTTTCTACTCCACCAGCAACAAGCAATGAACTAAAGCCAGACTTTATATAAGCTGCAGCCTGATTCATAGCCTCAAGACCAGAGCCACAAAAACGGTTAAGCGTTACACCACAGAGATGATCCCCATAATTCGATTCTTGAGCAGCAGATTTTG
>JABAZL010000188.1 GCA_018608425.1 Flavobacteriaceae bacterium | reverse complement strand
TTTAGCAAAGATAAGGGTTTCATTCAATTGAAAATCCAATTTTCACTATCTTGCTGAAAAATATAGCTGTGAGTCTTTTTCGTGTCCTACTTTCTATTCTTTTCCCTCCCCTTGCTATTTTGGATCAAGGTTGTGGTTCAATCATTATTGTGTTTATTTTGACACTCTGTGGTTGGGTTCCCGGTGTAATTGCTGCACTTGTAATTTTGAATAATACCAATCGATAGGATGCAAAGTCCCAACAAGAAAATTCAAGTTACCGATTTAAAAAACACCTCCTATCAACCTGCTTGGGATCTTCAAGAAAAATTACTTAAAGAAATTGTTGAGCTTAAAATAGCGAATCGCAAAGTTGAAATTCAACAACCAACACCCAATTATTTTTTATGGGTAGAACATCCACCTGTAATTACTTTAGGCAAAAGCGGTGCTATTGATCACCTCCTCTTAAATGAAGAGCAGCTTCGCGATCGCGGGATTGAATATTTTAAAACCAATCGGGGTGGCGACATTACCTTTCATGGTCTAGGTCAGGTTGTAGGTTATCCAATTTTAGACTTAGAGAATTTTTTCACCGACATACATAAATACCTTCGTTTGCTCGAAGAAATGGTAATCTTAACATTAAAAGAGTATGGGTTGGAAGGAACTCGAAGCCCAGGTGAAACTGGCGTTTGGTTGGATGTTGGAACACCCTTTGCTCGCAAAATATGCGCCTTGGGCGTAAAAGCGAGTCGGTGGGTTACCATGCATGGTTTTGCATTCAATGTAAATACCGACCTTGCTTATTTTAGTTATATCGTTCCCTGTGGTATTCAAGGAAAAGGAGTAACATCGTTACAAGCAGAGCTTAAAAGAGAAATTCCATTGGACGAAGTCCGAGAAAAACTGAGTACGCATTTCCAAGCTCTTTTTGAGGCTGAATTTGTTACAGCTGATTAATCTCAAAAACTTGTTAAATTATATATGAATACAGATTTACAAGATTACTCACACAAACGATTGAACATCCTCACAGGAGAATGGATATTGGTTTCGCCCTTTAGAGCGAATAGACCTTGGCAGGGTCAAAACGAATCGGTAACCAATGAAAGACGATTACCACATGACGAAAATTGCTATCTATGTGCAGGGAATACAAGGATTAATGGAGAACAAAATCCGAAATATAAAGATGTATTTGTTTTTACCAATGATTTTGCTGCCTTACAAAAAGACTCTGCGCCTTTTATATCCAAAGACGGGCTTCTAGAGGCACAAGGCGAACAAGGTATATGTAAAGTAATTTGTTTCAGTCCAGACCATTCCAAAAGCCTTGCAGATATGCAGCCTATTGAAATTGGAAAAGTTGTATCCGCATGGCAGAGAGAATACAAAGAGTTGGGCGATATGGAAGGAATCAATTATGTTCAGATTTTTGAAAACAAAGGCGCCGTTATGGGTTGCAGTAATCCGCATCCGCACGGGCAAATCTGGAGTCAATCTTCACTTCCAAACGAGGTGATTAAAAAAAATCAGCACCAATTACAATATTTTAAAGAGAACAACAGAACTATTTTAGGCGATTATATAGCACAAGAATTAGCCCATAAAGAACGGATTATTTTTGAAAACCATTTTTTTGTTGTGCTAATTCCTTTCTGGGCTATTTGGCCTTTTGAAGCAATGATTGTTCCTAAAACTGCTCAAAAAGATATTTTGGAATTATCGGATTTGGAAGTTACTCTTTTTGCAGAAGCTATTGCAGTGTTGACCCAAGCATATGATAAACTATTCAACTGTTCCTTTCCTTATTCTAGCGGTATTCATCAAGCACCAACTGATGGAGAAAATAATGACCATTGGCATTGGCACATGAGTTTCTATCCACCACTGTTGAGAAGTGCAACGGTTAAGAAGTTTATGGTTGGCTATGAAATGTTTGGCTCCCCACAAAGGGATATTACAGCTGAGTCTGCTGCAATCCAATTGAAAAATTTAATTGACTAAAACAGTAGCAATGATTTTGACTAATTGATCTCATAAATTAGCATCCCATTACTTTCCGATTGTACCACCAATTCTATTGCTTTGTCCGAATCAGCGTTCGCTAAATCAGCGGCTGAGGTTCCGTATACAGGGAAACCACTCACAGCTGTTCCGTTACTGAAATAGAGATATACTTTTTGAGCATCTAAATCAGTTGTAGTCACGTAAATAATGTTATTGATATAGAAAATCTTAGGTGCTGTATAGCGACCGTAGGGGAGGGTAATTGGAATTCCTTTTATGGTTAGTATATTTTCCGAAAGGGTAACCAACGATTTGGTTGTAGTTGCAATCGTATGATCGCTCACCAACCCAAGAGGAGTTTTAATTACGTTCCCTTTGGTATCGACTTGCACTAAATTTCCTTCTGTGTCAGATGTAGTAAATGTCTTGAGATACGAACTCACTGGCGTTCCCGAAAAAGGAATCGACTCTTTCGCTTTTATTCTTGATTTACCTACTCGATTGAGGAGGTTCAGTTTTCCACTCTCTTCCTGCACTGCGATATAATCTTTTTTGTCAATTCGAATATGAACGGGCGGGTTTATAATTGGAGTTTTGGTCTTTTTGAAGGTAAACCCAGATACCCTTTTTCCTTTGTTATCATACATACGAACACTTTTACCTTGTGCTAGAACAAATCGGTAATTCCTTCGCTGGTCATAATCGAAAACAGCAAGTTGTTGTATGGGTTCGGTAGCGGGAATTTTTATAGAAAAAGGTTTTACAATTTTTCCATTACGGTCCAATACAAAAAATTTGTCTTCTGTTCTGAATGCCATTTGAAGTCTTTTGTTTTTGTATAAATCAATCTGCTGAACCGTACCTTGGATTTGCCCCGGAAGCTGCTTCTTCCAATACAAATTGCCTTTGTCTGAAAACAGATAAAGCTTGTTGTTTACATCTTGCACTAATACATCCATGCCTTTGGTTCTATGATTTTTGAGCCATTGTGGAGCAGCACTTAGAGGGGATTCTGTTTGCAATAAGTATTGATTTGAAACATCGTTTTGTTTCACTTCTAGATCATTCTTATGAA
>JABAZL010000038.1 GCA_018608425.1 Flavobacteriaceae bacterium | reverse complement strand
TCCGTTTTAAAAAACAGAATTGCAAAGTCTGCAATGAGTGAAAATTTTGGAACACGACACCACGCCCCAAGTAAGGGTTTAATAAATGCATATCAGGTTTGGGCAAAAGGAAATCCAGGATTACTGATTACAGGAAATATAATGGTAGACTCAAATGCGCTAGGTGAAGCGCGCAATGTAGTAGTTGAAGACTATAAGGATTTTGAGCTCTTAAAAGAATGGGCTAAATCAGTGAAAGGAACTGGTGTACATCTTTGGCCACAAATAAACCATCCAGGTAGGCAGGCTTTTGCAGCAATTAACAGAGAAACAGTAGCGCCATCTGCGATATCGCTAAATATGGGTAGTGCATCCAAAATGTTTAAAATGCCAACAGCATTGACAGAAGAAGCAATTTGGGATATTATAAAACGCTTTGGAAATACTGCAAGAATCATGAAAGAAGCTGGCTTTACAGGCTGTCAAATCCATGGGGCCCATGGATACTTAGTAAGTCAGTTCCTTTCTCCTAATAGTAATATTCGATCTGATCAATGGGGAGGTTCTCTTTCTAATAGGGCGCGTTTTGTTTTAGAGATTTATCGTGAAATTCGCCGTCAAGTAGGCTCGAATTATCCGATAGGAATTAAAATTAATTCTGCAGATTTTCAGAGAGGTGGATTTACGGAAGAAGAATCTATGGAAGTGATTCATCTACTTGGGAATGAGGGAATCGATTTAATTGAAATATCTGGTGGAACTTATGAGAGGCCAGCTATGATTCAGGGAGATCGAAAGAAAAGTACCATATCGCGTGAAGCATATTTTCTAGATTATATTGAAAAAGCTCGAAAATTGATTAAAACACCTTTGCTTCTTACGGGAGGGTTTCGTTCTGTTTCAGTAATGGAGAAAGCTTTGGAAGATGGTAGTTTAGACTTTGTTGGTCTAGCAAGACCATTTTGTTTATATCCTAATTTGGCTAATCAAATTTTTGATGGGTCTGTACAACGATTTGAAACTCCGATCCCAAAAATTGGTATTGCGTTTTTAGACCAACTTGGTGGTGTAGAATTACCTTGGTATGAACTGCAAATTCAACGTATTGGAAAAGGGAAGTCTCCTAAAACTAACCTGCCAGGAATTTTCGCTTTCTGGTTTAGCCTTAAGAGTTTGTTTTTTAAATCTTTTTGGAAGAATAAATAAGTTTAATTAAAAATATATTCCCTAAAATAAATTTTATTTTAGGGAATAATGTCGTGGAGCCGGGGAGATTAACCTTCGGTTTTTCTCTTAATTCTCTTTTAGGAAATACAGCAAACTGTCCTTTTAGTTCAGGCGTCCAAAACTATGTAACTATTGGTTTGGTGTTATATCTACAATACCATCACCTCCAGTGATTTTAATTACATGTTTTTTGGCACCATCCTTTAAGTCTAATTTGTTTAGGTCTACGGAACGAACTTGTAAATTGTCGTAGGTTCTAAACATATACCTACGGTTTGTTAGGTCTCTTATGGTTACCCATTGAGTATAGTCATAATCTTTTTTCCCATCGGTTATCATTCGTGATACTCCAAGTGGAATGTCAACTACGTTAATAAAATGCAATGCAAGGTTTACTGCTTCTGTAATATCAGTGGGTTGTATTGCATTGTGCGACATTAATGTTGACTTTATGAAACGTGATGGAGGTGTCCAGTCACCTGGTATCCCAACAAAGCCAGCACCTTGCCCAGCGGGTATAAATGTTTTACCGTTAAATGATGTGGGTTCAGGATTATTTGGTGTTAGGTTAAGGTAGTTTGTTATATTAGTTGTTTGCCAGTCATAAGGAGGCGAGTTTGTTAACACTCCCACCGTATTATCATAAATATTTAATCCTTTAGCTGTGTATTCAATTATTATGGATTTACCCGTGGCATCTGTAACATTAAAGTGCAATGGGCTAGGAATTGGAAATGATTCTAAAAAGCAAACGTAGACTGATTGTACTGCGGTTCTTACTTCTTCAACAGTGCTGAAATTTCCCAGTACCCATAATCCAAAATCCAAGTTCCAAAGTGCTTTTGATTCTTCTCCCTTTGGAACATCTTGATAAACAGTGTAGCCAGGTAGATAAAGCCCTCCAAATGACAACCCAGCTTCGTTTAAGCCATCAATTGCCACAGAGTATCCCATGGCACTCATGTATACATAACCATATTTGTTTGTCCATTGCATACCAGGTGTGCTATCTGGTGTAATACTTGTAAAAGATTCGCCTCTTGGCTGTATGTTAAGGTCTGAGTTGAGTGCTACCCCAAATTCCATACTCCTTACAGTTACTACTGATGAGTCCTTTGCTATAACTAGTATTTCTGTGCATGTTGGCTGTATGTTAAGGTTTGAGTTGAGTTCTACCCCAAATTCCATGCTCCTTACAGTTACTTCTGATGAGTCCTTTGCTACAACTAGTATTTCTGTGCCTGCTCTTGATGAATTAAAGGGAAGTATCAATGCACTAATAATTATAATAAGTTGAAATCGTTTTATCATGGATATTGATTTAAAATTAAGAAACTAAGTTACATTTTTTTTTTAATTAAAAAAAATAACATGAAAAACACTAAAATCTTAATAGTGCTCTTATTTAGCATAAACTTATCAGCACAAGGCGTCCAAAACCAACAAAGCCCTTACAAATAAATTTGCAGGACTTTTTATGATGTTGTCCACAGCTTTTCTGTGCTTCAAAGTGGAGCCGGGGAGATTAACCTTCGGTTTTTCTCTTTGCTTCCGTCCTGTAAATGCAGTACGCTGTTCCTTCAGACCAGGCGTCTTAAAACAAAAAAACTTTCACAAGCAAGCTTGGAAAGTTTTTTGAATATTAATTCGCAGAAGCACTGCGTTTAATCGTGGAGCCGGGGAGATTAACCTTCGGTTTTTCTCTTAACTCCCTTTTAGGAAATACAGCAAACTGTCCTTTCAGTCCAGGCGTCCAAAACCAACAAAGCCCTTACAAATAAATTTGCAGGGCTTTTTATGATGTTGTCCACAGCTTTGCTGTGCTTCAAAGTGGAGCCGGGGAGATTCGAACTCCCGTCCAAACAAGTAATTATAAAACTTT
>JABAZL010000125.1 GCA_018608425.1 Flavobacteriaceae bacterium | reverse complement strand
AAGCAAAAACAAGCAAGTGGTAGCTGCCTTTTCCAAATAGCATTTGCCTTCTTACAGTCCACTCTACACACAAAAGGCTAATTACCGCAAGAATGCCAATTACGATCGATCTAAAAGTATTTGCATCATTTATATTTTGCTCTTCTACTACTTCATGATGCCAGAACACAGCAGCAATTAGCACTGAAAAAGCAATTAAATAACTCCAAAAAGAGGTTTTCCCGAAGACTCTTGTAAACATGGTTGTACAATTGTGAAATTTATTTTATGTGCTCAAAGGCTCACGATCTAAAGGTAAAACAATGTTCTTTACAGCTTGTGTTTATTCCTGTAAATTCACTTTAATTATAACGCTTTTCAAGCCAAATCTTGATGTAGTTCAATTTTTCTTCTGGACTTTAATCTAAACTTTGCAGGCGCAAACACAAGTTGTTTTTATTTTTAAAAGTACTTTTTTAGAATAAGAACTCCTCATCTTTGTTTTCAGAAGTATACGAAGCCAATTTAAAAACTCCTAGACTATTGGTTTGGAGTGAAAGCTTAGACAAGCGGACTCTTTTTTAGACTAAATCAATCAAAAGTCTTGGATTCCCCTTTGCTTTTTATAAATTTGCAACGAAATCTATATACTGATCCAATGAAAGAATTATTTGAAGCAATTGCATGGTTATTTGAGAAGGTCTTGTTTTTACCGCATGACATCCTAAGAGAACTTGAATTAAGCAACTGGTGGTTGGCAAACATCATCAACTGGGGCTTTGCAATCGTGATCTTTTCGCTTTTGGTTTATTGGACCATCCAACTTAAGATTTTTAACGACAAAGGAGAAGAGAACAAAGATCCTTCTGCACACTCGTTTCTATAAATCGAAACCTAAATCTTTTCGGTAGTACATCCCATCAAAGTCAATTTTCTCTAATGTTTCATAGGATTTAGACAAGGCTTCCTTGTGGTCTGCTCCAAAAGAGGTTACCGCCAACACTCTTCCTCCTGAGGTTTTTACAACTCCCGATTCCATTTGTGTACCGGCGTGGAAGACTACACTATCTTCCGCAGATTCAATGCCTGTAATTGTTTTCCCTTTTTCATATGCCTCGGGATATCCTCCCGAAACGGCCATGATGGTGGTTGCTGTTCGTGGGTCTATTTGTAGCTGATGTTGGTCCAGCGTTTGTGTTCCAACCGCTTGGAAAAGTTCTACCCAATCGTTCTGAATTCGTGGAAATACAACTTCCGTTTCGGGATCTCCCATACGGACGTTATACTCAATCACAAACGGGTCGTCGCCAACCTTTATCAGCCCAATAAAAACAAAGCCTTGAAAGGGTAGGTTGCTTTTTTGAAAACCATCCATGGTGGGTTTGATCACCCGATCTTCAATTTTCTTTATGAATTCAGCTGAGGCAAAAGGTACTGGAGATATTGCTCCCATCCCTCCGGTATTCAGCCCGGTATCGCCTTCGCCTATGCGTTTGTAGTCTTTCGCCATTGGAAGGGTGAGGTAGTTTTTCCCGTCAGTCAATACAAAACAAGAGAGTTCTATTCCGTCCAAAAATTCTTCGATCACTACTTTTTGTGAAGCTGCACCGAATTTTTTTCCAACCAACATTTGACGTAATTCGTCTTGTGCTTCGGCAAGGTCTTCGATAATCAAAACCCCTTTCCCGGCAGCTAAACCGTCTGCCTTAAGCACATAAGGCGACTTCATTGTTTCTAAAAAGCGACAGCCTGCTTCTACCGTTTCGGCAGTAAAACTATCGTACTGCGCCGTAGGGATGTTGTGGGCTTTCATGAATTCTTTGGCGAATTCTTTACTTCCCTCCAAGGTTGCAGCTGCTTGCTGTGGGCCCACTACAGTAATTCCTTGCAGTTGTGCATCTGCCAAAAAGAAATCGTGAATCCCGTTGACCAACGGATCTTCTGGACCAACAATAACCATCCCGACACTGTTGTCGAGTACGGCTTGTTTGATGCCTTCAAAGTCGGTTACACCAAGGGCTAGGTTGGTTGCGATTTCGTGGGTGCCTGCATTTCCAGGGGCTACAAAAAGTTTCCCGCAGTTTGGGCTTTGTGCCAATTTCCATGCAATCGTGTGTTCGCGTCCGCCGCCGCCAATGATCAAAATATTCATCTGTTTCTTTTTAACTCGGCAAAGATAAAAAGTCTCGAGGAATCAAGGGTGGTATTTGTTGGAAAGAAAAAAAGGGTGGGTCTGAGGAAGGAGTGGGAGTTTTTGTGGGGTTTGATTGAACCAATGCTTTATTGCATCATAATTATCACTCCTCCGTTTAAAACAGCCAGAAATAAAATCTTCTCCTTGTTTTTCTATTTGTTTAGTTGTCCATTCGTAAAAATCATCAAACTCTTTTGGAATGATAATTTTACTCGACATATTATCTTTTATTTCTTTTAAAGTTACCATGTGGTTTTAATTGGGTATAACGGTTTTGCATATGAAAAGTAGCGGATTTCTACTCACAAGCTTTTCCGTTTTGTACTGACCTTTGTTTGGGTATATCCTTTTGTTTTATCGCTTAAACAGCTATTACACTCACACCGTGTTATGTTCTTTTAATTTTTCAGAAAATCAAACATAAATTTCGCTCGGCTTTTTTGTTTCTCATTTCCTGTTTTAACGGAAACGCACAAGACGATGGACATACTGCAAAAGCAATAGCCACAAAAATGCGGGTTCAAAAAAATGGTGTGGGTGCAGGTTTTTCATAAAGCGTATCCGATTTGGGGTTGAATACGTTTCAAATCTAAATAAAAATTTCAGCATTCACAAATCAAAAGACTGAAAATCGGTTACTTACACGTTCTGATAAAAATTGAAAAACGTTTTTAGGGTCGTCCTATGGAAAAATAAGAAATGCCTGCAGTTTTCATTTCTTGGGGGTCAAAAACATTACGCCCGTCGAAAATTAGGGGTTCTCGCATGCTACTTTTGAACAAAGGAATGTCGAGGTTGCGGAACAGGTTCCACTCCGTACACACAATAAGTGCATCCGCGTTTTGCAGGGCTTCGTTCGGTTCGTTGGCATAGTGAATACGATCACCAAAGTGTTTGCGGGTATTCTCGATCGCTACCGGAT
>JABAZL010000157.1 GCA_018608425.1 Flavobacteriaceae bacterium | reverse complement strand
CCATGGAAGAACATAATTGGAAATCCCTTCTCGAAACTACAAAAGCCCCAAAAGCCCCTTCTGGGTTTAAGAATGATATTTTAAATAAAATCGAAAAACTTCCTGTGAATCAAAGTCATACAAGATCAATAGGAATATCGTTGCATATGATCATCGGAATATTTTTTGTAATATTTACGATACTAAGCTTGGAGCCTTTTTTGCCTAAATTAAATGAGTTGGATATTTTCGGTGGTGTCAAATCCTCTTTTTTGGAAGTAAAAACAGTGTATATGATTTTAGGGACTCTTGTGTTTTGGAGCTCAGTAGACTATTATTTTTCGACAGAGTAAACAGGTTTTGTAAGGTAAAAATTTCATAGCACCTTCTAAAAGCCTATTTTTGATTGATGCTAAAAATAATTCAGAAAATAGCGTTGCTGCTTTGGAGGGTTTGGTTTTATGTCCTTGCAGCAATTCCAATCGTTACCCTTTTCCCTATTTTGTTACTTATCGCAAGTCATAAAAACGGTTATCCAACCTTGTATTGGATCGCCCGAAATATATGGTCACCTTTTATCTTAATCGGTATGGGTTTCTACATTCGCATAAAATTTGCAAAACCACTACCCGAAGGAACCTCCTATCTTTTGGTTGCAAATCATTCTAGCTATCTCGATCCTTTTGTAATGTTTCGAGTTTCAAAAAACCCTTTTGTTTTTGTTGGAAAAAAAGAATTCATTAAAGTCCCTCTCTTTGGAAGTATATACAAGCGTGCCGCAATTTTAGTTGATCGTAGTAGTTCAAAAAGCCGCTGGGATGTATACGAACGCGCTAATAAAATAATTGCACAGGGAAGAAGTGTTTGTATTTTCCCTGAAGTGAATTATATAGACGATACTATTTTATTAAACCCCTTTAAAAGAGGTGCCTTTAAACTGGCAATAGAACATCAGATTCCGATTGTTCCGATGATCTTTTTGGATTGTAAACGAAAGTTTCCTTGGTCTCCCGATTTTGGCTTCCCGGGTGAGTTGCGTGTAGAAACGTTTCCAGAAATTACGCCTGTAAAAAGCATGGATGATTTAGTAGAACTTCAAGAAAAAACGCGTGATATAATCTTAAACGGATTAAATTCGGATGTAAAACAGCGCAGTCAAAAAGCAGTTATTTTCGAAGAAATAAAAGCACAAAAACTTAAAAATTAAGCAGTATGGATCAGGCTTCAACACTTTTTTTAGCCGTTTCGATCATGATCATCATGGCTGGGATGGGACTAGGACTTACGCTTCAAGACTTTAAACGCGTTGCCGAAAATCCTAAACCGGTCCTTATAGGTCTGTTCAATCAAATTATTTTGTTACCCCTTGTGGGTTTTGGACTTTGCCTAGTTTTTAAGCCAGAACCATTTATAGCCATCGGACTGATGATGTTGGTTGCCTGTCCGGGTGGGACTAGTTCCAACATTATAGCACTTTTAGCCAAAGGAGATTTGCCGCTTTCTATTTCTTTAACGGCAATCAATAGTTTAATAACTATTTTCACGATTCCGTTGATCATTAATTTTTCGTTTGCATATTTTAACAGCGAGGTTGGATCTATACCGCCACCTGCGAAGGATATTTTCATTTCCCTAGTTGCCGTAATTGCCATTCCGCTTACTATTGGGATGTTCCTTAAAAAGAAGGCACCTAATTTTGCCCTTAAAATGGAAGGCCCCGTACGAATCGCATCTTCTCTTTTATTGGCCTTAGTGATCATCACCATCCTTGTGAAAGAATTCGAATTATTTAAACTGCATATTGGTGCTACTCTTTGGATTTTGATTGCTCTGAATGCCATTACAATGACCCTAGGATATTTTGGGTCTCGATGGTTGAATTTAAATTTAAAACAAGCCGTTACAATTGCCATTGAATCAGGAATTCAAAACGGTACCCTAACGATAAGTTTAGCTGTAATTACGATCGCTAAACCAGAATATGCCATTGTTGCGGCTATATATGGCCCGTTGATGTATCTAATGGCTAGTGTGCCTATTGCCCTTGGTGTTCGGGATTCTAAAAAGTAAGAATACGGTTCAATCCAAGATTGCGTCTTGTTCTAAAGAACCGCAAAAGTATTGTATTTGAAAATAACCATCGAACATAACTTTTACCGCGCGTTGAAAATTTTTGTGGGGATCTTTATGGTCAAAGACTAAATCATAGGTGGAAATATATTCACCTTCACATTCCGAAAGATTTTCAACAACTTTTGGATTCTGATGTCTTCCACTCATGATATGCCCTCCTTGACAAAGGTGACGGAATCCTAAAACAGCATGACCAAATTCGTGCCACATCAAGCTGATTCGGAATTCGTTGAAGTCTGAAATAATTTTTTGATTCCAATCTGTTCGTCTCAAACCGATACCTAGTTTATTTGGATCACAGCTCTTAAAAGCATAGCCCATTAATTCTCTACAAGAATCGGGTTCCCATATAAGTTCCATATCGGATCGTGTAATATGACTTAAATCTACTCCATGTCGTGCAGCATCTTTTTTAAAGGCTTCTAAATGGGAATAAGGATCAAAGAGGTCAATAGCACCATAGATAGAATCAGAAAAAATACCTGACTTTAGCTCTCTATATTTTGAAAGTAAAATTTCATTAGTATTACTTTTAAACGGGATGCTGTCTGCCCTAGCAACAATAAAACGGCTGTAGCGATTGTCTTCATTTTCGGTTTCTTTGAATCGAATTGTGAATTTAATTTGACCAGAATCCAGTTCTTTGAACGAAACAACTTCACGACTTTCATAGTAATTACTTCCTAAGTCTAACTCTTCAAAATAGGGGAGGGAGTTTAAGGGAGATACTTTACGACTGACACCCCAATAGCCGTTGAGACTATCTATTAGTTGGTAATACGAAGTTGATAGTGGGTCATTTATTACGTAGGGAACTTGATCAAGACTATCAATACTGGAGTTGTGCTTGGCCTTAACTCGATGAAACAGTCCATTTCCCGCTTCTTTAGGAATTATCTTTTTCGTTTTGGAACAAGAGCAGAGGATTAAAGTAAATAATACTGCAAGGACACTTTTTTTCATAGAACTGAATTTGGAGCTCTATAAAAATAAAAAAA
>JABAZL010000118.1 GCA_018608425.1 Flavobacteriaceae bacterium | reverse complement strand
ATGTATTGTCATTCTCTCTCCAATACTGTCTTCTTTCGGTGTGAATTCTTTTTGCGGTCGAAGTATAAGCGGCTCCTTTCCCAAGGGACTGTTCTACCCAGCCTTCGATGGTGTGGGGAAAAGAAGTACTGAACTCAATCGCCAATGATCGTTGGAGTTTAGGGTAGGTGATTGTGTAAATGGTAGTGTTGTTTTTTTGCTCAATTGATGCAGTGGCGTCATAGGCTTCAATTGTTTTATGATTCAATCTGCTACTTTCGAGGCTTGGGACTAATTTCAAATCCCCTAACGGGAGTGCTTGCGGGCGAAGGCGGATTAAGTTCCAAAGTTCATCTTCGGTCCGATTTTCTTCTAGAGTAAAAGCCTGATCCGCTTCTCCTTCGAAGTAGGAATGGGATATAATTTCAAGTTGCTCTGCTTTATGATTCATTTGTAGGTAACTCTGACCACACCATTCTTGAATAGAAGCACTGTTTTTGACAACGGTTTGTGGGCTTTTGAGTGCACTAAACGAACTGGTCATAATCGAGTAGGGGTAGATGCCCGTTAAAAACTTTTTAGTCCGATTCGATTTCAAAACAGGAACTGTAGTCTTGGACTTTAGATTGGCTTTTACTTGCTCTTTTTTTAAAAAATCTTCGGTTACATAAATCAAGACAGCATTCCCTTCTCGAACTTCTCCATAACGTGATTGATCTAAAGAATATGAACTGATCTCTGCGTAGCCATCGAACCAATGCGTTTTGAATTGCTCAGAAATTCGCTGGGCATTTAAATTTATGAGACTCAACATAAAACAGACGCTGAGGAGTGATTTAATATATTTCATTTTGATATGATTTAATTTGAAGTAAGTTGAATTAAACATTGCAATACTTGTGCCATGGGTAAACCAACAATATTGGTATAACTTCCTTCGATGCGTTCAATGCCGATAGTACCAATCCATTCTTGAATTCCATAGGCGCCGGCTTTGTCCATTGGTTCAAAT
This sequence comes from Flavobacteriaceae bacterium, assembly GCA_018608425.1. GTDB lineage: Bacteria > Bacteroidota > Bacteroidia > Flavobacteriales > Flavobacteriaceae > Arcticimaribacter. The sequence continues at coordinate 2,121 of JABAZL010000118.1, read as the reverse complement.
TCGTTGACATAGAACTCTATTTCCTGATCAGATAGTTTTTTAAAGGTAACCGAACTGGTTTCATGTATAAGCAGCTGTTTGTTTTTTTGTGTAAACGCTACTGAAGTAATTACTTGATGTTCTTTTCCGGAAAGTAAACGCAGCATTTGCTTTGCGTCCGCTTTGGTTTTGGGTTTTCCTAAATACTGATCATCTCCCCAGACAATGGTATCTGCCGTTACAACAATCTGATTGGACTGAATATGATTTTGGAATGGAGCAGCTTTTAGTTTTACGAGGTAATTTGAAATAGCAGCACCCTTTAGTGTTGGATCAAAAATCTCATCGACCTCAAATGTTTTTACTGTAAAGGGAATTCCAGCTTCTTTAAAAAACTGTTTCCTTCTGGGAGAATTTGAAGCGAGGATAATTTCTACAGAGTTAAAATCTTGGCTGTACATCTCAATCATTTTTTGCCCCAACGGTTGTACTCCATTTCCCTTGCACACGAAGTACCTGTTCGATGATATCTCGAACACAGCCAGCTCCCCCTTTTTTATGAGAAATATAGTCTGCAACTTCTTTAACGTCAGTAACAGCATCTTTTGGGCAACTAGCAACACCAACTTTCAGCATAACTTCTATATCCGGAGCATCGTCACCCATGTATACTATTTCTTCTGGCTTGAGGTCATAACTAAAAATAAAATCTTCGTAGGGATCAATTTTATGGTGTGCTCCTAAATAAACACTATCTACCCCTAGGGCTTTGAGTCTGCTGCGAACGCCTTCGTTGGTTCCTCCAGAAATGATAGCAATACGGAAACCTTGTTCTAAAGCACACTTCATGGCATAACCATCTTTGGTATTCATTTCTCGATACATTTCTCCATTGGTGGTAATCATAACGTTTCCGTTGGTCAATACTCCGTCAACGTCAAAAATAAAGGCTTTAACGTGGTTTAGGTTTTCTTTATAGTTTACTGTACTCATCGTTTTTCTGTATGGATTCTGTGAGGGTTAAATATAAGTTTTTAAAAACTGGATTACTAAGCTGATCCATATGTTTTTGAAGGGTCGTTTTGTCGTTTCTAAGTGCGGGCCCCGTCTGTGCTTCCTTGGGTGTGATGGATTCAATCTTGACAGCGGTTTCTGCAATCAAGGGACGGAGCAGGTCGAAAGGAACTTCTTGCTCTTCACAAATCTGAGCGCCTACTTGGTATAAGTGATTGGTGAAGTTATTTACATAAACAGCAGCTGTGTGCAATCCCATGCGCTGTGTTGAATTGATGTAATGTATATTCTCGCCAATTGTGTGGGCTAGTTTAGTAAGCGTTTCTTTGTTTTGATCGTTGTTTGCTTCTATACAAATCGGAATACTTTTAAAATCAACTGCTCTGTTTTTTGAAAATGTTTGAAGCGGATAAAATACACCTCGATTTGTATGTTGCTTCAATACATCCATCGGAACACTTCCTGCGGTATGTGCAACAATTCCTTTTAAAGGAGCAAGTTCATTTGCTGTTATCGGAATTGCATCGTCACTCAATGCGAGTAAATAAACATCAGCTTCTTTTAAATGATCTAATTGATCGGTTAAAGCAACTTCTTTTTGGTGTTGTTTTATATTTTCAAGGGAACGGTTATACCATTGGATGACTTGTACTTCTTTGGCTTGAGTAAAAACACGAAATAGGTGGGTGCCCACATTTCCTGCACCAAGAATAACAATTTTAATCATTGTATAAATGTAAAACAATATTTTCTTAATTTAGAAGTCCTAAATCGTATTAACCATGTTTTTATATTACAAATTACGCACAACTTTCTTGTCATACTATCTCCTCGCCATCGCAGCATCCATTATTATTCTGTCCGGGGTTGGATCAGCCAATATTATGTTCATCAGTATGGGAGGTAATGACGGTACTGCTATCTATGAAATGATCTTGGTAACCCTAGCCTCCATGGCCTTTTTGTCCGCTGCTTTAGCTCAGTTGAAACCGGTTTATGTTTTTAATTTTTTCTTTTGGGGACTTTTGGTTCAAATCAGTTTTATGATTCTAAAAACTTCAATTAACTTTTGTATATACCCAGTGAGGTAGCTATTGAATTAAACTCATTCTATGAAGAAAGAAATTG
>JABAZL010000117.1 GCA_018608425.1 Flavobacteriaceae bacterium | reverse complement strand
TCTAAATTATAATCTAAAGAACTTGCTTGTTCTTCTAAATATTGATCGGCAAAAGCACGTTGAAGAATGTCTTCTATTAAGTAATCTTCAAAAGAATATTCTGGATCGAAGGTGTCCTTTAATGACAATTTAAATAAAGAAGCTGTTGTTTCATACCAAAAGGCTTTCCATCCGGTTCGCAACTCTTTAACTAGGTCGTAAGTTGTAGTACCTGTTTGTCTATGTACTAAACGAATTAAAATTTTTCCTTCCGAACGCGAAAACTTCTTTAATTCTTGTTCGAATTCTTCATAAATGAATTTCTCCATTCGTTTGAGGTACTTTTTTCTACTCCTTTTATTGTCTAAATTATCCAACCGTTCATTCAATATGGTCAAACGATCTGCAGCCAATTTAGCATAAGGATATACTTTTAGTGTTTTTCTTCTTAAGATTAAGTAACGTTTGAGTTCTAAACGTGTTTTAAAACGCAGCGGTTGAAAAAGAACAACTTCTTTTAATGGGATTCCATAGGTAGGGATACTATCACCATCCAAAAGCATTAATTCTCCTTGTGGAAAGGAAGTGTCTTGTGCATTAACAAACGCATGAGATGTTAAAAGTAGAAAAAGAATACAAAGTTGTTTTTTCATCGGCTTCAAAATTACAAAATATTAACGGTCTAGGATCTAGAGAAATCTATCGAATAATGTTAAATTGCTATGCATAAATAAAACAGAATGAAAATAATAAATGATGCTTCTTTAAAATTTTTAGAAGAATACTTAAACAATGCAGCTCCTACTGGATATGAAGCTGAAGGTCAAAAAATATGGATGGATTACCTCCGTCCTTATGTAGATGAATTCATAACGGACAGCTATGGTACTGCAGTTGGAGTAATTAATCCAGACGCTCCTTTTAAAGTTGTGATCGAAGGGCATTCGGACGAGATTTCTTGGTACGTAAACTACATCACTGACGAAGGTTTGATTTACGTTATTCGTAATGGTGGAAGTGACCATCAAATTGCTCCATCGAAATGGGTGAATATTCACACCAAAAAAGGGTTGGTTAAAGGTGTTTTTGGATGGCCTGCTATTCATACGCGTAAAAATGGAAAAGAAGAGGCTCCAAAACTAAATAATATATGCATTGATGTTGGAGCAAAAGACAAGGCAGAAGTTGCCGAAATGGGAGTTCATGTTGGATGTGTGATTACTTATCCTGACCAATTTCAAGTTCTAAACGGAAACAAATTTGTATGCCGTGCTATTGACAATCGAGCCGGTGGGTTTATGATTGCAGAAGTAGCTCGACTTTTACATGAAAACAAAAAGAATCTTCCTTTTTGCCTTTACATCACCAACTCGGTTCAAGAAGAAGTTGGATTACGTGGTGCAGAAATGATCACCCAACGTTTAAAACCGGATGTCGCTATCGTAACGGATGTATGCCATGATACAACAACACCGATGATTGACAAGAAAGAAGAAGGACATACCAAAATCGGTGACGGTCCCGTTATTTCTTATGCGCCTGCGGTACATAACATCATTAGAGAACGCATTGTAGCAACAGCAGAGAAGAATAATATTCCTTTTCAACGTTTGGCTTCTTCGAGAGTTACCGGAACAGATACCGATGCCTTTGCTTACAGTAATGGTGGAATTCCTTCCGCACTAATTTCTCTTCCGTTGCGCTATATGCACACTACGGTTGAAATGGTACAAAAAGAAGATGTGGAAAATGTAATTCAGCTAATCTATGAAACACTTTTGACCATCAATCCAGATGACTCGTTGAGTTATTTTGATTAAGCGGTTTTAATCATTCAATAGAAATCTAAAAAGTCCGTAAAGCTGAATCGAGTTTTACGGGCTTTTTTCATTTAGAAACTATCGTATTCTGAAGGATTAAGGAGTAAACCTTAGGAACACTATTAATTACTCCCTCGATATCTTCGTCATGAACTGGGCTCGTTTCAGTTCCTACAATAAACAAACTGTCTTCGAATTAGTCTTGCCGATAAACTCTATACCAATAAAAGAATAGCCGCTAAAGAGCCTTTTTGAGAATAGCTCGATTGATGTTTCTAATTGCTGCTGGGCCTTCATATATAAAGCCTGTATAAAGTTGGACCAAAGCTGCACCAGCTTCAAGTTTTTCGATAGCATCTTCGGGCTTGTGAACCCCACCTACTCCAATGATCGGAAATGCCTTATTGCTTTTTTGGCTTAAAAAACGAATAACTTCTGTACTTCGATTTTGTAACGGCTTACCACTAAGTCCACCCGCTTCTTGGGTTAGTTGTTCTGGAGACTTCAAATTGGCTCTGCTTAATGTTGTATTACTGGCTATAACACCGTCGATTTTCACCTCAGCCATGATACTGATGATGTCTAAAAGTTGATCATCTGATAGGTCTGGAGCTATTTTAAGTAAAATAGGTTTTGGCTTTTCGTTTTTATCGTTGCGCTTCTTCAACACAGAAAGCAACTCAGTAAGTGGCTCTTTGTCTTGAAGCGCTCGAAGGTTGGGCGTGTTCGGAGAACTAACGTTGACTACAAAGTAATCGACATAATCAAAAAGTGCATCAAAACAATAGATATAGTCGTCGACAGCATTTTCGTTAGGTGTCAATTTATTCTTTCCGATATTCCCGCCAATAAGGATGTTCTTATTTTTCTTTAACCGTTCAACTGCTTCATCAACACCGAGGTTATTGAATCCCATTCTGTTGATAATGGCTTGATCATCTTGTAAACGAAAGAGGCGCTTCTTAGGATTCCCTGCTTGACCTTTGGGCGTTAATGTTCCGATTTCAATAAACCCAAAACCAAAATTCGATAACTCTTTGTACAATTTGGCGTCTTTATCAAAACCTGCTGCAAGACCTACTGGGTTTTTGAAAGTTAAACCAAAGACCTTACGTTCTAGAGCTGGGTGCTCAATACAATAGATTTTACGAATTAAAAAAGCTACTCCTGGAATTTTAGAACCCCAACGAATCATCGCAAAAGAAAAGTGATGAACACTTTCGGGGTCAAAAAGAAAAAGAAATGGTTTTATGATGAATTGATACATGAAATCTAAATTTTAACAAAAATAAAAAAACCAACCCGATATGGGTTGGT
>JABAZL010000136.1 GCA_018608425.1 Flavobacteriaceae bacterium | reverse complement strand
CGAATTCCTACACCTAAATACACATAATCTCCCAAGATGTTTTTATAGTGGGGTGGACTGCTTTTCCAGCCCTGAACCAAGCATTCGGCTATGGCTTCGTTCGATCGAGTGTCTCCACATTTCGTTACATTTTCGAACCAGGGTACCTGAGCAATGTTTTCTGCAATCCCAATAAAACGATTCCCGACTCTTCTCCAAGCTTGAATGTTAAACTTTTCGGCTCGATCTACTGGACTCAACCCCTCGTGATCGGTATGGGAATAAAACGTTTTTTGAACCATATTATCGCTATGATACTGAGCTATCTGGTCTAAGCTGTCTAACTTTTTAAACGGATCTAAGCCTTTGGCTTGTCGTAATTGATTTGTCTTTTTAAAAATAAGTTGGGCTATAATATCTTGATCTTGCTGCCCAAAAGCATAAAACATAAGGAACAAAAAAAATGTTGTGTAACGGGTTTTAGAAATTTTTAGCATGTCAATTGTTTGTTTTAAGTGCTATACTTTGCGTTTGAGGACTGCATCCCAACAAATATCCTTAATTTTACCCAATATTCAAACCTATGGAAAGTCCAAGACAAAAGAAAATCGCCACTCTATTACAACAAGAAATTGCTCAAATGCTTCAGGGAGCCGTTCGTAAAGAAGGGGTCTCTAATCTTTTAATTTCAGTTACCAAAGTTGCAGTAACGGTTGATCTTTCCATTGCCAAAATATACTTGAGCTTATTCCCTCCTGCCAAAGCACTTGAAGTGCTCGAAGGAATTCAATCGAACAGTTATCAGGTAAAGCACGACCTCGCTCGATTAATGAAAAATCAATTGCGAAAAGTTCCTGAACTTGTTTTTTACTTGGACGATTCTCTGGATTATATCGAAAAAATTGATGAAGCTTTAACTGCAACCAACGATCCCATAAAAAATCCTGAGGGTTTAATTCCTCGCAAAAAAAAATAATCTTGTGCGCTTCCCCCTGTACATAGCCTCCCGATACTTCTTCACTAGAAGCAAACAAAGTGTAATCAATATCATCAATTACATTGCCCTTTCGGTAGTACTAATTGCTACTGCTGCCTTGTTAATTGTTCTCTCTGCTTTTACGGGTCTCAAAGATTTTGGTCTTTCTTTTTCTAATGTTTTCGATCCCGATTTTCGAATTGAAGCTATTCAAGGGAAAGTTTTTGAAATCGATTCGGTTACCCTAGCTTCTGTAAAACAACTGGATGGTATTCTTGCTGTTTCTGGAATTATAGAAGATAAAGTGTTTTTGAATTACCGAGACAAAAACCATGTTGTTTATCTCAAGGGTGTCGATTCGACCTATCAAAAAGTAATAGAAAGTAATCGTTTTTTAAGCAGTGGTGCCTGGTTTTCAAAGGAGTTTGATGAGGTTGTAATTGGTGGTGGGGTAGCCCAAGTATTGAGTTTAGGGGTTTACGATTACAACGATTTTTTAGTGCTTACGGTTCCCAAGAGATCGGCAAGTGCAACCCAACTCAAAGAGCCTTTTATCAACAAAACAGCCTTAGTATCTGGAATATATAGTGTTAGCGAAGAGCTCGACAAAAAACATATGTTTTCAAACCTGTCGTTTGCACGCGATCTTTTTCAAAGAAAAGGAAATGTATATAGTTCGCTAGAACTAAAAGTTGCTCCCAATTTAAATCGAAAGCAACTCGAAGAACAACTTCGTGCTATACTCAAAACACCCATACGCATGCGTTCTAGAACGGAGCTCAATGCGGCGCTTTTCAAGATGCTCAATACCGAGCAAATGGCAATTTATTTGATTTTTACCTTGGTAATTATCATCGCACTTTTCAATGTTGTGGGCGCTTTGATCATGATGATTTTAGAGAAAAGACCCCAATTGAAAGTACTCTACGCTCTTGGTGTTCAGCCTAAAGAAATTCGTTTGATTTTCTTTTACTTGGGCGGAATGATCAGTTGGGTTGGCGGTGGCCTTGGTATTGTATTAGGTACAACTCTAGTGCTACTTCAGCGCTATTTCCCTTTTCTTTATGTTCCTGGAACCAATTTTCCGTATCCCGTTCGTTTGGAGTTTCAAAACGTAGCGATGGTATTGATGTTACTTCTTGTGTTAGGGGGTCTTGCTTCGGCATGGGCTACTGCCCAAGTAGGAAAAAGGATTAAGTTGCTTTAAACCATTTCATAATCGCCCCAGTTGGCCTCAACATCTGCTAGAGCTGCAAAGACATCCGCCGATGCGTTTGAGGTTACCATTCGGGTTCGGTATTCTTTAAAATGGGGGATTCCTTTAAAGTAGTTTGTATAATGTCTGCGCGTTTCTAAAACACCCAAAACTTCGCCTTTCCAATCAATTGCCATTTCTAAATGCCTGCGTGCCGCATCAACACGTTCTACAATGGATGGTGGAGCTAAGTGAGTTCCTGTTTTCATGAAATGCTTTACTTGGTTAAAAAACCAAGGATTTCCAATACTTGCTCTTCCAATCATGGCACCGTCTAAACCGTATTGATCGCGCATTTCTATGGCCTTTTCGGGGCTGTCTACGTCGCCATTTCCAAATATTGGGATATGCATGCGTTGGTTGTTTTTAACCTCAGCTATGGGACGCCAATCGGCATCGCCTTTATACATTTGGGCTCGTGTTCTCCCGTGAATCGAGATGGCTTTTGCTCCGGCATCTTGCAAGCGTTCGGCTACCTCAACAATTTTTATAGAATCGTGATCCCAGCCCAAACGAGTTTTTACAGTAACGGGAAGGTTGGTGTGTTCTGCCATTACTTTTGTCAAACGAACCATTAAGGGAATGTCTCTCAAAATACCTGCACCAGCGCCTTTACTCACTACTTTTTTAACAGGGCAACCAAAATTGATGTCAATAATATCGGGCTTAGAAGCTTCAACAATTTCTACAGATCGAAGCATTGACTCTTCGTTTGCGCCAAAGATTTGAATCCCAACAGGACGTTCTTTTTCGTAAATATCAAGTTTCATGACACTCTTAGCGGCGTCACGAATCAATCCTTCGCTCGAAATGAATTCGGTGTAAACTACGTCGGCGCCGTGTTCCTTGCACAAGGCCCGAAAAGGAGGGTCGCTAACGTCTTCCATGGGTGCAAGAAGAAGCGGAAA
>JABAZL010000002.1 GCA_018608425.1 Flavobacteriaceae bacterium | reverse complement strand
AGGGTAAATGCAGGTTATAAAAGTTATGAAGTTTTTGCATGGGACAATAAAATCAGTCGCATTCAATATTGGAAGATGGAGAAGGGTACTAACTGCACATTAAAAAGTTTAAAAAGAGTTCTTGATATCCACGATACACGTATGGATGATTTTTTCAATTCTTTATTTTGAATTGGATAAGTATGAATTATAATATTTTTCATCTCCAGTAACTTCTTTGCCCACCCAATCAGGTTTTTCAAAAACATCCTCAGTAGAGTTCAATTCTACTTCTACCAGGACCAGTCCACTATGGGTTCCCTCAAACTCATCAACTTCAAATAGTACTCCTTTGTAAGTCACTTCATATCTTGTTTTTTCTATGATAGTAGGTAAACAAAGCGTAATTAATTCTTTTGCTTCGTTTATTGGGATTTCTTTTTCCCATTCAAAACGACTTAAACCATCTTTAGACGAAATACCTTTAATCGTTAAAAAGCCTTGATTTTCTCTAATTCGTACACGAACGGTTCGTTTAGGGTCTTTTGTCAAATAACCCTGAATGATTTTTGTTTTCCGATGCGCTTCTTTTTTGTAATCACTTACTTTAACTAAGAATTTTCGTTCTATTTCAATCATTTAGATCGTCGTTTTATTACCAATAAAGATATGTAATTTAGCATATGAATCAAGAAAACCTCATTCGAAAGATTATTCATGTTGATATGGATGCTTTTTATGCATCAGTTGAGCAGCTAGATAATCCTGAGCTACGCAATAAGCCTATTGCTGTTGGTGGAGGTGGCGATCGAGGAGTAGTTGCTGCAGCAAGTTATGAAGCTCGGAAATTTGGAGTTAGGAGCGCTATGAGTGGAGTAGTGGCAAAGCGAAATTGTCCTCATCTTATTTTTGTTAAGCCTAGATTTGATCGGTATAAAGAGATCTCTGCTCAAATTCGGACTATTTTTTTCGAGTATACGGATTTGGTCGAGCCACTTTCTTTAGATGAGGCGTACTTGGATGTTACTCAAAATAAAAAAAATGCTTTTTCTGCCAGTGTTTTAGCAACTGAAATTCGTGAACGTATTTTGGAGTCTACGGGTTTAAATGCTTCTGCTGGAATTTCTATAAATAAGTTTGTAGCTAAGATCGCTAGTGACCACAACAAACCAAATGGACAAAAGACAGTTCCACCAGAAGAGGTGCTTTCTTTTTTAGAGTCGCTGGAAATCAGAAAGTTTCACGGTGTTGGTAAAGTTACAGCCAAGCGGATGTATCATTTAGGAATTTTTACTGGAGCAGATTTAAAAGACAAGACAGAAGCCTTCTTAACCGAGCACTTTGGTAAATCGGGACGTTACTACTTTAATGCGATTCGAGGAATACATAACAGTCCAGTTGTTCCTACGCGTTCTCCAAAATCAATTGGTGCAGAGCGTACCTTTCATGAAAACCTAACCAGTGAAGTTTATCTTTCAGATAAAATTAAAACCATAGCAGAAGAGTTGGATAAGCGAATACAACGCTATCAACTTTCAGGAAAGACAATTACTCTTAAAATTAAGTATTCTGATTTTGTACAACAAACAAGAAGTAAAACCTTACTTTTTTTTATTTCAGATAAAAGCATGATTGTTGAGCATGCAATACAGCTTTTATATCAGGAAAAACTGCAAAACTCCGTTCGCCTTTTGGGAATCACGATTTCAAATCTCAACACGTCGGATAAGAAAAACCCTGAACTCCCAAAAGAAAAAATAGAGGTACAGTTAAGTTTGCCTTTTTAAATCAGAGAAACACGAAGCGTGTTAACCATTCCTTTGTCTATAATAGGCATAGCTGCAAGATTGATTAGCATATCACCTTTCTTCACAAAGCCTTCTGACTCAACGATTTTATTAACTTCTTCTACTGTATTGTCGGTGCTCTCAAAGCGATCGTAATAAAAAGCTTTTACACCCCAAAGTAAATTGAGCTGCGAAAGAATGCGTTTGTTTGAAGTGAAAACCAAGACGGCAGCCGATGGTCTCCAAGCAGAAATTTGAAAAGCAGTGTAACCGCTATTCGTTAGAGTACAAATCGCTTTAGCATTAATTTCATTTGCCATAAGTGCGGCATGATAGCACACAGATTTTGTTATGAATCGAGGAGTACGAATGTTCGGCGGTGTTTGTGGAACATCGATTAAAGAAGAATCTTCAACGCTTTTGAGAATCGAAGTCATTGTTTCAATTACCTGAACCGGGTAGTCACCTACAGACGTTTCTCCAGAGAGCATAACAGCATCAGCTCCATCCATAACCGAGTTTGCAACATCGTTTACTTCAGCTCTTGTAGGCGTTAAACTGTCGATCATTGTCTCCATCATTTGTGTAGCAATGATTACTGGGATACGTGCTTTTTTAGCTTTAAGCACCAAGTTCTTTTGAATTAAAGGAACTTCAGCAGCAGGAACTTCTACACCAAGATCTCCACGAGCTACCATAAGACCATCACAATAAGCAATGATTTTGTCTATGTTTTCGATAGCTTCTGGTTTTTCTATTTTAGCGATGATTGGAATTTTATAATCCGAATGCTTTTTAATAAGATCTTGAAGTTCAATTAAATCTTCACTGTTTCGAACAAACGAAAGTGCAATCCAATCGACTTGCTGCTCAATTGCAAAAATAGCATCTTCGATGTCTTTTTCGGTTAAAGCAGGAAGAGATACCTTTGTATTGGGAAGGTTTACCCCTTTTTTAGATTTGAATGGCCCACCTTGAATTACTTTAGCAGTAACAATTTCTTTTCTGTCTGTAGAAATAACTTCAAAAATCAATTTCCCATCATCTAACAGAACGCGTTCCCCAGGATTTACATCCAAAGGAAAACGTTGATATGTCATATAAGCAGATTTAGCGTTTCCTTCGAAAGGAGCTGCAGTATTGAATTCAACTAGATCTCCAGGATGAACTACGGCACCTTCTTCTATGACACCTACTCTTAGTTTTGGACCTTGTAAATCACCTAGTATAGAGATGTGAAGTTTTAATTCGTCACTTAGTTTTCTTATTATTTTGATTCGAACTGCAACATCATCATGATCTGCATGCGAAAAATTTATTCTAAAAACATTCGTTCCAGCGAGCATCATTTTTCTGATAACTTCTTCGCTTTCCGATGCTG
>JABAZL010000114.1 GCA_018608425.1 Flavobacteriaceae bacterium | reverse complement strand
GGGGCTGGCAGTTTACAATTTGGACCTATTATCGTACAAGACATTTTGATGAGCACAACACTGTGTCAAAATGGTTTGGAAATTTATTTGATGGATATTGAAATTAACCACTTAGATCATGTGGTCAAGCATGGTGAATATGTCAATGAGAAACTAAATCGTAAGGCTAAGATTATAGCGACAACGAATAGGGATGAAGCTATAAGAGAAGCTGATTTTGTCATTTGCGCCCTCGAAAAAGATCGGAATGTGTACTGGTCACAAGATTTTCATATTCCTAAAAAATATGGGTTTAAGCAAGTATACGGTGAGAATGGGGGAATAGGGTCGCTTTTTCACGCATTACGAAATATCAAAGTTATTATGGATTTGGCTAGGGCTATGGAAAAATTATGCCCTAATGCTATGCTTTTAAATTTTTCGAATCCAGAGCATAAAATTTGTGAAGCGTTAACTAGATTAACTTCTATTAAAACTGTTGGTTTATGTCATGGCGTTTTTATGGGCAGAGAACAATTGTCTGAATTATTAGCTGTTCCCTTAAACGATTTACAAACCAAAGCCTGCGGCATCAATCACTTCACTTGGTTTCAAGAAATCATACAAAAATCTACAGGAGAAGATCTGTATCCAAAATTGCGGGAGATCGAACAAAAAGGAGATTGGTTGGCCAAATGGCACGAAATGGCTTTGGGTAGAATTCTATTTAGACGTTTTGGCCAATGGCCTTCGCCTGCTTCCAATCACTATGGAGAGTATATTCGCTGGGCAGAAGAATTTGTGATTCCACAATTGCAATTTTTTTATGACCCTTATGAAGGCCATCCATGGGAGAACAATCAAATTCCAGAAGGAGTGTATACAGTTGACCGTGTTGATTATCAAAGAGAATGGACCAAAGATTGGAGTAAAAAGCTTTTACCTGTTGGTAGTACGGAAGAAATACAATTGGAAAATGATGACGGTAGTTTTAAGAGCTCTGGCGAGATAGCCACCCAAATTATGGAGTCAGTGATGAGTAATGAAAAACAATGGCTTGAAGCTGTAAATGTACCTAACATGGGGGCAATTCCCAACTTACCCGATGATTTAGTAGTAGAACTTCCGGCTTATTGTGATGCTTCAGGTATTCAACCGATTGCCATGAAGCCTATTCCGGAGGGTATTGCAGCAACCATTCGCTTGCATGCAAGTATTCACCAATTGTTGGTCGAAGCCTATGATGAACAATCCAAAGACAAATTGCTGCAGGCCATCTTGATAGAACCCACGGTAAACTCCTATCGAAACGCAGTAGATATGTGCCATGAAATGCTGACATTACAAAAAGAGGTACTTCCCCCGTTGAATTAAATGATACTTTCAGAAAACTCAGAAAATATTGTACATACAGGGCTTGAATTCCTTGATTGGGTTGTTATTAGTTCCTATATGATATTTTCGATAGGGATTGCCTTTTTTGTAGCGAAACATAAATCAAAAAACATTACTGATTTTTTTGTAGCAGGACGCAACTTGCCTTGGTGGCTTTTGGGTACATCGATTGCAGCAACCTGGTTTGCTACAGACGCTCCTTTGGCAGTTACTGCATTGGTTCGTAGCAAAGGCATTTATGGTAATTGGCTTTGGTGGTATCTGGGTACGGGCATTTTGATGATGGTCTTTTTCTACGCTAAATATTGGCGAAGGGCTGAAATACTAACCGATGCTGAAATGATTGAGCTACGCTATAGTGGTAAATCGGCATCGGTGCTCAGGGGTTTTACTGCTGGATTCTTCGGAATTTTTAAAAACTGTATTTCTTTAGGATGGGTGATTCTCGCGATGATTAAATTTTCGAATATTATGTTGGGTTGGAGTGCTGAACTCGCGCTTGGGATTACCTTGACATTTGCGCTAGTGCATACCTTAACTTCTGGAATCAAGGGAGTTGTCATTTTAGATATGCTGCATTTTTCTGCAGGTGCTATTAGTAACGTTATATTCGCAATTTTGGTTTTGGTTCAGGTGGGTGGACCCAAAAAATTGGCAACTCAAATTGCGGCAAGAACCGATGCACCAGCGGGAGTATTGGATATGTTTCCTGATCTATCGCATATTGGAGTCACCGAAATGATATCCTTTGTTTGCCTTATTGGTGTTTTATGGCTGGGACAGGCGCAAGGGGATGGTTATATTGTGCAACGCCTGTTTTCTGCGAAGAATGAAAAGCACGCGATCAAAGCATCATTGTGGTTTGCTGTTGCTGGGGTGATTATTCTTACTTGGCCGTGGATTGTTGTCGGTTTAGGTTCGATTGTTATTTTACCAATTTCTGAAGCTTCAACAGCATTGTCGGCTGATCCTGAATTGATATATCCGATGATGATTAATGCCGTGCTACCTGAAGGATTAAAAGGACTTTTGGTAGTGGCCTTCATGGCAGCTTTTATGAGTACTGTAGACACCCATTTATGTTGGGGCGGTTCATATATGGTTAATGATATTTACAAACGATTTATCAATACAAAAGCCAATGAAAGTCACTACTTATTTGTTTCTCGGCTAAGTATTGTAATCTTATTGCTGCTATCTGCGGTTGCTGCATGGCAAATGGACAGTATTGCGGGGGCATGGATTTACATTATAGAAATAGTTTCTGGTATCGCTATCATTCTTATGTTGCGTTGGTTTTGGTGGCGTATCAATGCATGGTCCGAAATTACAAGTATGATCTCAGCCTTGTTCTTAGCAAATGGGTTTTTATGGATTAAATGGATGCATGACTTTGGATTGGTCAATGATACGGTTCTAGCGCGGGTCAACGGATGGTACCAAGATGATGTTGCACTTATTCGCGCAACGGTTATTCTCATATTGTGTACCATCATTAGTCTTGTGGTTACCTTTGCCACCAGGCCAGTAGACAATGACAAACTGCTTTCCTTCTATAAAAAAGTGCGCCCCAAAGGTTGGTGGGGACCTATATCGGTCCAAGTTCCTGAACTTGTTGACACGAGTAGTTCACGAAATTCTTGGCTTGGATTTGTCTTTGGAGCCATTTTTTTGAACAGTCTTTTGTTTAGTGTGGGTCATATGGTGTTAGGTAGTTATTCCATAGCATTGATATTGTTAGTCATAGGAGGAATAAGTGGTTGGTTGACGCTAAAATTAGTAGAAGCAACAAAAACACAAGAATATTTATGAATATAATTCAGATATATATTTGACAATACGGATACCTATAAAAATAAA
>JABAZL010000103.1 GCA_018608425.1 Flavobacteriaceae bacterium | reverse complement strand
GAGAGATTAAAAAGTAGCAGTAAAACACTACCAATATACCCCATCGAATATCCTCGAGCTGAAGCACGATCTTGTTGATCTTCAAAAGCGATATCGGGTAAATAGGAATTGTAAAAAACCAAACTAGACCACAATCCGATCATGGCGAGGAAGTAAAAAAATAAGCCCAGATAAATTGTTTCGAGGTCAAACCAATACAATCCAACACAAGAAATAGAACCCATGAGAACGAAAAATTTCATGAATTTTTTCTTGTTTCCAATGTAATCAGCAATCCCAGAAAGTATGGGCGAAATGATCGCAACAACAATAAAAGCCATCGCTGTAACAAAACTAATCATGGCTGTATTTTTAACGGCATATCCGAAAAAATCTATCTGATTATTTTCGGCAAAAACCATCCCGTAATAGATCGGAAAAACAGCAGAGGAAATGACTAAAGGATAAACCGAATTTGCCCAGTCATAAAATGCCCAAGCATTGATTAATTTTTTACTCCCTTTAGCTAATGCAACTTTTGGTTGAATCATAAAATAGTTTTGAAGTTCAAGATAAGCTATTAACAGCAGTTGTACTAAAAATAGATTTTTTCTTTTGTTTTAAAAAATACATCTTGAGACTCTAAAAATAAAAAGCATGTATTTGGATCGAAAAACAGCTGCATAAGCAAAACTTATAGTGGTAATTAAAATAATTAAAATCAAACATTTAAAAACATATAATTAAACTTATAATTCCACTTTTTAAACAGCTTTTTGATTTTACAGTTAAAGTATTACTTTAATTATGTTTATGGCATTCTATTTGCATACACTAGAGCAATAACCCAAGAAGTATTGATCCAAAAACATAGCGTTTTAAAGATTTGTATCTTCACTCAAAAATCTGATTTATGAAAAAGATATTATTCACCCTCCTCCTACTTCCCTTTTTGGCAAGCTGTCAAACGACAAAAAAAGAGACACAAAAAAAGGCTGCATACGCCATTCAGAAAACAGATTCAGAATGGAAAAATTCACTTCCAGAAATGGCTTATTATGTATTGCGCCAAGCAGGAACAGAACGCCCTTTTACTGGCGAGTATAATTCGTTTTACAAAGAAGGAACTTATGCCTGTGCAGCATGTAAAACAGAGTTGTATTATTCGAAAGATAAATTCGATTCCAAAACAGGATGGCCTTCCTTCGATCGTGGTGCTACAGAAAACATAGAATTTGATGTCGATTATAAATTGGGTTATGCCCGAACCGAACTCAAGTGCAATACTTGTGGAGGACACCTGGGTCATATGTTCAATGATGGACCCAGAAAAACTACAGGCAAACGCCACTGCATTAATTCTGCCGCACTAACCTTTATACCTGCATCAACTGATGAATAACAATTACCCAGTACACAAAACAGAAGAAGCGTGGCGCAAGCTCCTCTCAAAAGAGGAGTACCGTGTTTTACGAGAACAAGGAACAGAATATCCCCACAGTGGAGAATATAACAGTCATTACGAAAACGGAACCTATAACTGTCGTGGTTGTAATCAGCCGCTCTATACTAGTGACTCAAAATTTGACAGCGGTTGCGGCTGGCCTAGTTACGATCAAAGTATCGAAGGAGCCATTGAATATCGCAAGGACGTTACCCACGGAATGGTGCGTGTAGAAATTGTTTGCTCCAATTGTGGTGGACACCAAGGCCATGTTTTCGACGATGGACCCACTGCTTCTGGAAAAAGATATTGTGTTAATTCTGCAAGCATTAACTTTGAAGCTAAAAAGGAAGACTAAGACGATTAAACTTATCTCTCTTTTTTGTATTTTTGCGCCATCTAAAAAAATGAATTTATGACAACTTACGATGTACTTGTTTTAGGAAGTGGACCTGGGGGTTATGTAACCGCAATCCGAGCCTCACAATTGGGCTTGAAAACTGCTATTATTGAAAAAGAAAGCTTAGGCGGTGTATGCTTGAACTGGGGGTGTATCCCAACCAAGGCGTTACTCAAATCTGCTCAAGTTTTTGATTACCTCAAACACGCATCGGACTACGGTCTTAAAGTAACCGATTACGATAAGGATTTTGACGCAGTAGTCAACCGAAGTCGTAACGTTGCCGCTGGCATGAGTAAAGGCGTTCAGTTTTTGATGAAAAAGAATAAAATCGACATCATCAATGGGTTTGGTACCATCCTTCCCAACAAGCAAGTGAGCGTTAGCTCAGGCGACACCACTACCGTATATGCTGGTAAAAACATAATCATCGCTACTGGAGCCCGCTCTAGAGAGCTTCCTAGCCTTCCACAAGACGGTGTGAAGGTCATTGGGTACCGAGAAGCAATGACGCTTTCTAAGCAGCCTAAAAAGCTTATCGTTGTAGGTTCTGGAGCTATTGGAATTGAGTTTGCTCATTTCTACAACGCCATGGGAACCGAAGTAACAGTAGTTGAATTCCAAGATCGAATTGTACCGGTTGAAGACGAAGAAGTTTCTAAGCAATTGGAACGTTCGTTTAAAAAAGCAGGAATTACGATCATGACCACTGCCGAGGTGACGCATGTAGACACCAAAGGCAAAGGTGTTACCGCTACTATCAAAACTGCCAAAGGAGAAGAAACCCTCAAAGCAGACGTTGTTTTGTCTGCCGTAGGAATAAAAACCAATATTGAAAACATCGGCCTACAAGATGTCGGTATTGCTGTAGATCGCGATAAGATCTTAGTAAACGATTTTTACCAAACCAACCTCCCAGGCTACTACGCAATTGGCGATGTAACCTCAGGTCAAGCTTTAGCACACGTTGCTTCTGCTGAAGGAATTTTGTGTGTAGAAAAAATTGCAGGACATAACGTAGAGCCATTAGATTACGGTAACATCCCCGGATGTACGTACAGTTACCCAGAAATAGCCTCTGTCGGAATGACCGAAGCCCAAGCCAAAGAAAAGGGTTATGAACTCAAGGTTGGAAAGTTCCCATTCTCTGCTTCTGGAAAAGCGCAAGCCAGCGGAACTACCGACGGTTTTGTAAAAGTGATTTTCGATGCTAAATACGGCGAATGGTTGGGTTGCCACATGATTGGTGCCGGCGTTACCGATATGATAGCAGAAGCGGTCCTGGGTCGTAAACTAGAAACCACGGGGCATGAAGTGCTCAAAGCTGTTCACCCCCACCCGACCATGAGTGAAGCAATGATGGAAGCCGTAGCCGATGCATACGACGAAGTGATTCACTTGTAAACAAACT
>JABAZL010000167.1 GCA_018608425.1 Flavobacteriaceae bacterium | reverse complement strand
CAACAATCTTACAACGTTCAGCAGATATCCTCAATGTCCCTATAATTGAAACTGCTGCTATTGAGATTGCTGGTAGAAGTAGAGGAACACCACGTATCGCAAATAGTTTGTTGCGGAGAGTTCGCGATTTTGCTCAGATAAAAGGAAACGGAACCATTGACCTTGAAATCACTCAATACGCCTTAAAAGCACTGCAGGTAGATGCAAACGGGCTGGATGAAATGGATAATAAAATATTAACAACCCTCATCGATAAATTCAAAGGTGGCCCAGTTGGAATTACAACTTTGGCAACTGCCGTTTCCGAAAACGGAGAAACCATTGAAGAAGTATACGAGCCCTTTCTGATTCAACAAGGCTTTATTGTTCGGACTCCTCGCGGAAGAGAAGTAACCGCTTTGGCGTATAAGCATCTGGGAAGAATTAAAGATACGCAAGAAGGATTGTTTTAAAATGAAAAGCGCTGCTACCAAAAATGCACAATGGATTAAAGAGCAAGCATTAGCTTTAGGGTTCCTTTCTTGTGGCATTTCAAAAGCAGGTTTTTTGGAAGATGAAGCACCTCGCTTAGAGCATTGGTTAAACACCAATCAGCATGGTGAAATGCACTATATGGAAAATCATTTCGATAAGCGCCTTGACCCTACTTTATTGGTTCCAGGAGCCAAAAGTGTTGTATCCTTAACCCTCAATTATTATAATTCAGAAAAGCAAACAGACCCCAATGCGCCTAAAATCTCGCAATATGCTTACGGGAAGGATTATCACTTTGTTATTAAAGACAAACTCAAAGAATTATTATCACGTATCAACAATCAAATTGGAGCAGTTGATGGGCGTGTATTTGTTGACTCAGCTCCAGTAATGGATAAGGTGTGGGCCGCTAAAGCGGGCTTAGGTTGGATTGGCAAAAACAGTAATTTACTATCCAAACAAGTAGGATCTTTTTTCTTCATTGCCGAATTGATTTTAGACCTTGAACTAGAGTCAGATCACCCGGTAACGGATCATTGTGGCAGTTGCACAGCCTGTATAGATGCTTGCCCAACAGATGCAATTACAAGCCCATATCAAGTCGATGGGAGTAAATGTATTTCCTATTTTACGATTGAACTAAAAGATGCTTTGCCAACAGAATTCAAAGGTAAAATGGATGATTGGATGTTTGGTTGTGATGTGTGTCAAGATGTATGCCCATGGAATAAATTTTCAAAGCCGCATGAAGAGCCATTGTTCAACCCGCATCCTGAATTATTACAAATGACTTCGAGCGATTGGACCGAGTTAACTGCTGAAACATTTCAAAAAGTATTTAAAGATAGCGCTGTTAAAAGAACTAAACTTGAAGGGCTAACCAGAAATATTGAGTTTCTGAAACCGGTTAAGTAGACTTCCGTTCAATTAAAGTAGTTTCAATCTCATACTTTTGGAAGACCACCGGTTCATTTCTTTTTTTGGTATCACGTTCGTCAAGAAAAACTTGAAAGGCTTTGCGGCCCATCAATTCCCCTGGTTGATCAATTGTGCTCAATGAAGGTGTGATGAGCGATGAGATGAGCCAGTTGCTGAATCCCATTACGGCAATTTCCTCTGGAATTTGAACTTTATTTTCAATGAGGCATTTTATTGCACCTACCGCTGGAAGGTCGGCTACAGCAAAAATCGCATCAACATCCATTTTTTGATCTAAGATCTGTTGCATGTGATCATAACCTTCGGAGTCGTTTATTTCATCGCATATAAAAACTAAATCTTTGTCGTATTCTATTCCATTTTCTTCGAGCGCCTGTCTGTATCCTAAAAAACGATCGATTGAATTTTGAGGAAGGAGCGGGCCTCTAAAATGAGCAATTCTTTTTTTCCCTTTTTTAATTAAATGTTCAACAGCGGTATAGGCAGCCTTTCGGTCATCGATTACAACACTAGAACACGGAGTCAATTTGGAGTATTTATCGAAAATAACCAAATTAGTATCCTTATCCATAATGTTTTGAATATGGGTTAGGTCATGCGTTTTATCTGCAATGGAAAGAAAAATACCATCCACATTTTTATTGAGTAGTCGTTGGATTTGCGTTTTCTCAAGTTCATAAGATTCATCAGAACATAAGATAAAAGTCATGTATTCATGCTTTTCAGCCTCCGTTATAATACCTCTTAAAATACTACTAAAGAAAAAATGATTCAGTCGTGGTATAACGATTCCGACCGTCTTCGATTCATGGGTTCTTAAGTAGGCAGCAAAAGAATTTGGTGTAAAATTCACTTTTTCAGCATAAGCTTTTACACGTTCTTTAGTTTTTACACTTACATCAGGATAGTTTTTGAGCGCTTTAGATACGGTCGTGACTGAGATGTTTAAAGCAGAAGCAATGTCTCTTAGGGTTAGATTTTTCATTATGACGTTTAATATGGTCAAGATACTGATGAAAATCGTAAAACGAAAAGGATTTCGTACCCAAGTTTAAAAAATAACAAAAAGTTATTCACTACATTTATGTTGTAAAACGTACTTTGTATCCACATACTGAATTAATACTATAATTATTTAAAATTATTAAAAATGAAAAAAATTCAATTTAAAGCATTCCTTTTTGCGCTGCTGTTTTTTGTAGGCTTAGGGTTGTATGCTCAGTCCGTATCGGGTACGGTGATGAGTGAAGACGGTCCTCTACCAGGGGCAACCATTGTTGTAAAAGGTACATCAAATGGTACTACAACTGATTTTGACGGAAACTTTAGTATTGCAGCTTCTGCAGATGCAGTTCTAGAGATCTCTTTTGTAGGCTTTGTAACACTAGATGTTGCAGTTGGTGATCAAGATCAAATTTCAATAACGCTAGCTACGGACAATGAACTTGAAGAAGTTGTTGTAACGGGTTATGGTTCTCAGCGTTCTAAAGAAATTACTTCTGCAGTTGTTAAAGTTACTGAGGAAGAATTTAATAAAGGTACTGTTAATAGTGCTACAGGCTTACTTCAAGGGAAAGTAGCAGGTTTACAAATCTATAACAGAGGGGGTAATCCTAATGCATCTAGTGTTATTCGTCTTAGAGGTATTTCTACTGTAGGTTCAAACGCACAGCCATTAATTGTTGTTGATGGAATTATTGGAGCTTCTCTAGATAACATTGATCCAGCTGATATTGAATCGATGAACGTACTTAAAGATGGTTCTGCAGCTTCTATTTATGGATCACGTGGTTCTGCCGGGGTAATCCTAGTTTCTACCAAAAAAGGTAAAGAAGGTCCTGTGAAATTCGATTACAACGGACAGCTTGCTGTTGGTGTTGTTGGCGAAACAATCCCTATTTTAACTGCTGATGAATTTAGAGCAGGTAGTGGAGCATTTACTGGTTTCAATGCTCAGAATAGTACTGATTGGATAGATGAGGTTACCCGTAACTCAGTTACTAAAATCCATAATTTTTCCGCGAGTGGAGGTTCTGGAAAAACAAATTACCGAGTTGCTGCAAACGTAAGAGAGGTTCAGGGAATTTTAGATAAATCTGGATTTGATCAATTCAATACACGTGCACACATAAATACAAAAGCATTAAATGATAAATTGAAAATCACATTCAATACATCGTATACAAAAAAAGATTCTGAAAATGGATTTAACGAAGCATTGCGTTATGCACTTCTTTATAATCCTACAGCTCCAGTTTTTGCTATAAATGCACCTGCTAACTTAAATCCAGGGGGGGCTTTAGAAAAACTCTTTGGTGGTTATTTCGAAGCATCTGGTTTATTCGATAGTTTTAACCCAGTTTCTATTCTTCAACAAAACATTAATAATGGAGAAAGAACAGAATTTAATTATGGTTTAAACCTAGATTATAGTTTTTCAGATAATTTTTCTGCAACAGTAAACATTGCGAATCAATCTTCTGTTTATGCAAATGAAGAATACTACGCTCCAACATCTCTTTTCAGAGGTAATGCAACAAGTCCAATTCGTAAAGGTGAAGCAAGGTTCTTTGATAGTAAATCGACCTTTAAACTTTATGAAGCTTATGGTCGTTACTCGAATTCTTTTGATAGCGTTGACTTTAATGTAACAGGGGGTTATTCTTACCAACAATCAAATTATAATCAAAAGTTTTTCTCCATTGGTGATTTTCCATCAAATGGATTTAATTACTTAAACTCGATACAAGTTTCTCAAGATTTACAAAACGAAGGATTTATTCAAGCAAATTCAGCGGAATCTCCTGACGATAAAATTATTGCAATGTTTGGACGTGTTAATGTTACAATTAGTGACGGGATATTTGTAAATGCCTCTATTCGAAGAGAGGGCTCTACACGTTTGGGTGAAAATAATAGATGGGGTATTTTTCCATCATTTGGTCTAGGGGTTGATTTAAATAAATATCTCGATCTAGGAGCTGATAAATTTAAGGTGAGAGTTGGTTATGGTGTTACTGGTTCACTTCCTGGTCAATCAGGTCTTACTCAAGATGTATACACTGTATTTAGCGACTCTCAAGATAACTTCGTTTCTACCCCTTCAAGGAGAGGTAATCCAGATTTGAAATGGGAAGAGAAAGCTGAAACAAATTTTGGTTTAGAATATCGCAAAGGAAGATTAGACGCTACTATAGATGTCTACACCAGAAACATTAGTGACTTCATATTAAATGTTGCATCTGATGTAGCTGTTACTGGGTTTAATACTGAAACTGTTAATGCTGGAGAGATCAAAACAACAGGATTTGAGTTAGCCTTAAATTATGACATAATAAATTCTTCAGACTTCTCGTACACAGCTGGTGTAGTTTTAGCTAGTTACAAGACTACTTTAGAAAAATACATAATAGATGGTTTAACAACCAGCGGTAGTTTAGGTGCTCCAGGTCAAAACGGAACCAACATGATCAAAGTTAAAGTCGGAGACGAAATAGGCGATATATGGGGTCCTGTTTGGGACGGAACTGTAACTGGAGGTACTCAAGGTTTTGTTGATATCGTTCCTGATGGTAATCTTATTACTGGTGGTGACCAAGGAACAAATCCAGATGCAGATTATGCTGTATTAGGTAATGGTATTCCTGACCTTGAATTAGGTTGGACAAACCAACTTGCTTTTGGAAATTGGACTGTAAACGCATTCTTTAGAGGTGCATTTGGTCACTCTTTGGTTAACTCATTCAGAGCTTTCTATGAACCAAGAGTTGCTACACAAGGATCGTATAACCTGGTAAACACCAAGTATGCAGATCCATTACTTACTCAGCCACAGTTTAGCTCATTATATGTTGAAAAAGCTGATTTCTTAAAACTAGACAACCTTACTGTTACCCGTAACATTGACGTAAGTTCTATATCAGGTATTGATAACCTTCTAGTTTCTTTGAGTGGTCAAAACTTATTTGTTATTTCTGACTATACAGGAACTGATCCAGAACCATCTTTAATTGATACGGGTGAAGCAGCAAATGGAGATGCTAATAACCAGGCTAATGTTTTGGCTCCAGGTATCGATAGAAGAAATAATTATTTCTTCTCAAAAACTTTCACATTGGGAGTTAACATCAAATTTTAATTTTAAAAATAATATAATATGAAAAGTTTAAAAACACTATCGCTAATCTTAGGAGCATGCGTGTCTTTTTACGCCTGTACTGACCTCGACGAGGTACTAGTCGGCGAAATAACTGAAGCTTATTCAGAACAAAACCCAGCAGCATCATCTGGTGGGGCAGGAGGATCTAGTGACGCACTTGGTGGTCCATACTCTAAATTAAGAGATGGTTCTGCTGGTCATGGAGGTATTTTTAGCCTTCAAACAATATCAAGTGATGAAGCTTGGATTGCTACAAAAGGAGGTGACTGGTATGATGGAGGAATCTTAATTGATCTTCATAAACATGATTTCCTAGCGAATAACGCCTTTATTACTGGAACTTGGAATCAACAGTACGGAGCTATTAATGCTATAAACGAAGCTTTAGCAGCAAGTCCTAAGGAGGCCGATGCAAAGCAATTACGTGTATTAAGAGCATTTTTCTACCAAAGATTACTTGACATTTATGGAAATGTAAAACTTGTGGTTGCTCCAGATACCGATGTTGCTCAATCTACACGTGCTGAAGTATTCACCTTTGTTGAGACTGAATTATTATCTGCTTTAGGATTAACTCGTGCCGGGGTTATTGCAGGCGATGCTCCAACTGATTTTGGATCAGATCAAAACCCTTACAGAGTAAGTGCATTTGGTGCATTGGGATTATTATCTAAATTGTATTTAAATGCAGAAGCTTATGTGGGGACAGCGATGTATGCTGCTGCTCATGCTGCTGCTGATTATGTGATTGAAAATGGAACGATGTACTCTCTTGCAACTGCAGCATCGTATTCTGTAGCATCTGCCGGACGAACCTCGGATTTTACAGTTCCTAATTTAGGACGATTGAATGTTAATAGTGTC
This sequence comes from Flavobacteriaceae bacterium, assembly GCA_018608425.1. Taxonomy (GTDB): domain Bacteria; phylum Bacteroidota; class Bacteroidia; order Flavobacteriales; family Flavobacteriaceae; genus Arcticimaribacter. Next base: position 80,877 of record JABAZL010000167.1, on the reverse strand, counting down.
CCAGATGTTGAACCAGGAAATATTTACACGTATACCGATTTAGAAGGATATGCAGCTATGTTTGCAGCTAATAATGAATCTAATCCTGAATTTATTTGGAGTATAGAATATGATGATGTAACTGCAGGAGGTATGAATTTCGCTATGATGTCTTTACATTATGGTAGTCAATTTACCTGGAACTTCACAGCGCAACCATGGAATGGATACGCATCTTTAGAAGAATTTTATAATTCATATGATTCTTCAGATAAACGTAAAGAATCTAACTTTATACAAGGAGAGCAAAAGACATTTAATGGTTTAAATTTAAACGATTACGCAGCTGATGACTCAGACATCTTGTTAAATTATACGCCAGCAAATACGGGTGGAATTTATCCAAACGGAACACGTGAAGCAGGAGCTCGTTTAGGGAAATTCAGTATGAAGCAATTTGGTCGTCCTGATATGTCAAATGATTATCCAATCATTCGTTTAGGTGATATGTACCTAGTACGTGCAGAGGCTAATGCTCGTTTGAACTCAAATTGGAGTTTGGCCCTTGATGATGTTAACATCATCAGAAGAAGAGCAGGAGCTACAGATTTAACATCTCTAGATGCTGATTCTTTCTTAGCTGAAAGAGGAAGAGAGATGTTCCAAGAGTCAAATCGAAGAACAGATCAGATCCGTTTTAACAAATGGACAGCAGGAGTTGATTCAGGAACAGGTTCTACAAATTCTCCTGCGTATAAAAACTTAATGCCAATTCCATTGGATGCCATTAATGCATCTAACGGTTCATTAAGTCAAAACACAGGATACTAAGTTTTTAGTTAAAATTCTTAAAAAGGTTACCCATGTTTCATGGGTAACCTTTTTTTTATTACTTTATTCAAAAAATAATAATGCGCTGTTTCATAGTGTCTTTACTTCTTCTTTTTTGCATAGGTTGCACCTCTAATTCAGGAGCTTTATTTATAAAAAAAACTTCCGATCATACCGGAATAGGTTTTATTAATAAATTAACCTACACCGAAGAATTCAACCCCTATACCTATAGAAACTTCTATAATGGTGCTGGTGTTGCAGTAGGTGATATTAATAATGACGGCCTTTTAGATCTTTTCTTTACTGGGAATATTGTTGGAAACAAACTCTACCTTAATCAAGGTAATTTTAAATTCAAAGACATTACAGTATCAGCTGGTGTGGGTTGTGAAGAGGTTTGGTCCTCAGGATCGACTTTTGTTGACCTTAATCACGATGGTTTTTTGGATCTATATGTTTGTAAATCTGGAAAACCAGGCGGTGCTCAACGGAATAACGAACTCTTTATAAACAATGGCGATTTAACGTTTACTGAATCTTCAAAGGCTTACGGTTTAGACATAATCGGGTTATCGGTGCAAGCTGCATTTTTTGATGCAGATCGTGATGGTGACTTAGACTGCTATTTGCTCAACAATTCGATTCGTTCGGTTGGAGGTTATGATCTAATAAAAGATCAGCGTACAATACCTGATGCGAATAACAACGGAAATAAATTCTTGATTAATGATAATGGGGTTTTTAAAGACAACTCTGCCGAGGCGAATATTTATTCTAGCGCTATAGGTTTTGGATTAGGAATAACCCTGAGTGATTTTAATAACGATACTTGGCCTGATCTTTTTATTTCGAATGATTTCTTTGAACGCGATTACTATTATTTAAATAACCAAAAAGGCGGTTTTACAGAACAAGTTGAAGAACATTTTACTGCACTTTCCAAAGGCTCTATGGGTGCAGATGCTGCTGACTTAGACAATGACTTAAGAAGTGATTTGATTGTAACAGAGATGTTGCCTGTAAGTCTGAAGCGAAAAAAAACCAAAGCTATTTACGATTCTTGGGATAAATATCAACTTCAAATTAATAATGGGTACTACCATCAATTTCCTAGAAATGTACTGCAACGCAATACAGAAGCTGGTTTTTTTGAAATCAGTAGAATGTCTGATCTCGCAGCTACGGAATGGAGTTGGGCTTCGCTAATCTTCGATATGGACAACGATGGATTGAAAGATGTTTTTATTTCTAATGGGATATACAAAGATCTTCTTGATCGGGATTACCTCAATCATATGGCAAATGAAGAGTCAGTTCGTATGATGATAAAGAACGATGATCAAGTGATTAAAAATCTTATTGATATAATGCCTTCTCAAGCTGTTGCCAATAAGGCATTCAAAAACGAAGGTGATTTTCGTTTTACCGATATGGAATCGGCTTGGGGATTTGATGAACCCACTTTCAGTAATGGAAGTGCTTATGCTGATTTAGATAATGATGGCGATTTGGATTTGATTATTAATAATGTCAATATTCCTGCTTTTGTTTACGAAAACACACTAGATACTTTAGCTCACAGAAGCTTGCAAGTGCAGTTTAAGTCTACTACCCAAAACACTTCTCTAATTGGGACAAAAATTATTGCATATACACAATCACGTTCTCCTTTGGTAGCAGAACATTTTCCTTCCAAAGGCTTTCAGTCATCAGTTCCACACCGAGTACATCTTGGAATTGGAAATCAAAAACGTATAGACAGTTTACAAGTAATTTGGCCTGATGGAACTGTTGAAACCTTTTTTGATCTAGCGTCAAATAAATTACAAACCTTATCTCCCAGTGAAAATAGAGGTGTGTATCAGCCAGTATCGAGTGCAAAAGAAAAACTAGTTTTTGTCCAAACAAAAGCCTTTGCTTATAAACATAATGAGAACAATTATGTCGACTTCAATCGAGAACGGTTAATCCCGCAAATGAATAGTAATTTAGGACCTGCTCTTGCAGTTGCCGACATTAATAATGATGGAATAGATGATGTGTTTATTGGAGGAGCTAAAAATCAAACCGCTGTATTGCAACTCTCAAATTCTGATGGAGGCTATGATGTTGTTTCTGTTCCTTTTGAAAAAACAAAGCGTTCTGAGGTAGTAGATGCAGCATTTTTTGATCCTGATAATGATGGCGATTTAGACTTGATTTTAGCACACGGAGGTAGGGCATTTTCTAAATTCTCTCCTCTTCTAGACGACGCATTTTATGAGAATATTGACGGACAATTCTACCACAGAAAGGGAGTAATACCATCCACACGTTCAATAAGCACGGGTGCAGTTGCAACTCAAGATTTTAATTTGGACGGTTACGATGATATTTTTATTGGTGAGCAGTTTAAAGAAATGATTTACGGAACGCTAGGAGATGGTTTTTTGTTTCAGTCTAATGGGAAGGGAACTTTTATAGAAGTTCCGCAGCCAGCATTTAAGAATCTAGGCATTATTACAGATGCTCAATGGATGGATTACAACGGAGACGAGTGGCCCGATTTGGTTGTGGTAGGCGAGTGGATGTCTATACGTGTATTTCTGAATTTTAAAGGAATATTTTCAGAAGTCAAACCCAAGGGACTAGAGAAAACAAGAGGCCTTTGGAACGTTCTTGAAATTGCAGATGTCGATGGTGATGGCAAAAAAGATTTGATTGCTGGGAATATTGGAGAAAATAATTTTTTTGAAGAAGGAATGAAAATGTTTGTTTCTGATTTTGATTCTAACGGATCTGTAGAGCAAATCATTTGTTTTAAAAGAGGAGAAGCCTATGTGCCAGTTTTAGATAAAGACGAGTTAATTGCTCAAATTCCTGCTCTAAAAAAGAATATGGTTTATTACGAAGATTACGGTAAACGAAGTATTTCTGAAATTTTAGGAGAAGCAAGGATCAACAGTGCGCTTCAAATGGAAATAGATTCTCGGAAAACTACTGTTTTCTTGCGAAAGGATGAGGGCTTTGAAGCTATAGCAATTCCTCTGGAGGCACAATACTCTTCTGTTTATGCCATTCAGGTTTCAGATGTAAATGAAGACGGTGCTGCGGATGTGCTTTTTGGCGGGAATCAATACAACGTAAAACCTCAATTTGGGAGACATGATGCCTCGAGTGGATTACTTGTTTTAGGGAGTTTAAACAAAGGTATGCTGGAGTTTAAAAAGAAAATATTCCTAAACGTAAAAGGTCAAATTCGTGCGATTAAGTCCCTGAAAAACATAAATAAACAACTGTATATATTTGCAAAAAATAATGAAGAAATTGAATTTTATGAAAAAATTGATTAAATCCTTTTCATTTATAATACTGCTGCTTTTCTTGATGATTGGTTGTAATTCGAACAGCTACGAAAAAACTATAAAGAAAGAGTTGGCACGAGGTATTAAAATAGATTCAATGCCTTTTGGATTGAAGTTAGGAAACTCTAAAAAAGATTTTTATGATCGGTGTTGGGAGCTCAACAAAAGTGGAGTTATAACCCAAGGCCCCGGTAATGAGTATGCCAGACACTATATGGAGCCTAAGGAAGAAAAGGGAAAGCGTATCGATATGCTTTTCTTTGGAATTTTCGATAAATACGACAAAATGACTGGAATGAAAATGGAGTTTTCTTATACCGGATGGTCGCCTTGGGCTAAAGATTATAAGGCAGAAATCTTAAAAGAAGCCGTTGAAGATACCCTACTGAAATGGTTCCCAGGAAACGACTTTAAGGATGTTGACCTTGGAATAGATGACGTTTTTGCATCGTATAAGATAGAAGCAAATTTAAAGTTTAAACTCTTTAAGATTGATGATCGACAAATTGGCGTCCGAATCGAACAAATAAAACCCTAATTAAATGAAAATACTGCCCCTTTTTATTGCCTTTATAGTCCTCTATTCTTGTAGTCCAGTTTCCGATGTTCCACTTTTTGAGCTCAAGGATAATAATCAAATTGGGATAGAGTTCTCTAATGATTTGGCCTATTCAGACGAGTTCAATGTCTATAAATATCGTAATTTTTATAACGGTGGAGGTGTCGCAATTGGTGATATCAACAACGATGGGTTGATGGATGTTTATTTTACATCCAATCAAAAAGAAAATAAACTTTTCTTGAATGAAGGGGGTTTTTCTTTTAAAGACATTACAGTTAATGCTGGAGTAGGAGGCTCTAAGGCATGGTCAACTGGAGTTTCTATGGTCGATATCAACGCAGACGGATTCATTGATATTTATGTTTGTAATTCTGGGGATGTGGTTGGCGATAATAAGCAAAATGAATTATTCATTAACCAAGGTGATGGTAGTTTTAAGGAGCAAGCCCAGATGTATAATCTAGCAGATCAAGGCTTTTCTACCCACGCAACTTTTTTCGATTTCGATAAAGATGGAGATCTAGACGTATATCTTCTTAACAATTCTTACGAAGCGATTGGGAGTTTTGATTTGCGTAGAAACGAACGTCCAAAACGTGATGCATTGGGCGGGGATAAACTCATGGAAAACCAAGATGGAATTTTTGTAGATATAAGCGAACAAGCTGGAATCTACGGAAGTGTTATAGGGTTTGGATTAGGAATAACTGCAGGGGATATTGATCGCGATGGTTGGGACGATCTGTTTGTTTCCAACGATTTCTTTGAGCGTGATTATTTATACATAAACCAGAAGGATGGCACATTTAAAGAGGTACTTACGGAACAAATGAAATCCATTAGTGGCGCTTCTATGGGAGCTGATTTGGCCGACATCGATAACGATGGCTATAATGATTTGTTCGTCACCGAAATGCTTCCAAACGATTACAATCGTTTAAAAACAGTAACTACTTTCGAAGATTGGAACAAGTATCAGTATAATGTCAAGAACGGTTACGGGCATCAGTTTACCAGAAACATGCTGCACCGAAACAACACAAACGGAACCTTTAGTGAAGTTGGTCGATTTGCAGGAGTTGAAGCCTCCGATTGGAGTTGGGGCGCTTTGTTTTTTGATATGGACAATGATGGATTGCGAGACCTTTTCATTGCCAATGGAATTTTTCAAGATCTAACCAATCAAGACTACCTTCAGTATGTGTCAAATGAGGAAGTGATTAAATCGATCGTAACAGAAAACAAAGTAGATTACAAACGCCTAATCGATATCATTCCAAGTGAAAAAGTACCCAATCAAGCTTTTAAGAACAAAGGAACCTTTTCTTTTGAAACTTATATTGAATCGGGCTTACAGGAAAACAGTTTTTCTAACGGAGCCGCCTACGGTGATTTGGATAATGACGGCGATCTGGATTTAGTGATAAACAATGTCAACATGCCTGCCTTTGTTTATGAAAACAAGAGTATTCCAGAGGATAATAATTTCATTAAAATAATCCTGAAGGGGTCTGGTAAAAACACAAACGCATTTGGCGCAAAAGTCACCCTAAAAACAGCATCAGAAACCTTTTATGTAGAACAACAACCGATCCGAGGATTTCAATCCAGTATGGATCCAAGGATCAATATGGGAATTGGAAAAGCGACTTCAGTTGATATTCAAATCGAATGGCCTACGGGTGGAACTACTATTCAATCCAACATTAAACCAAATACGATTGTTACTTTTAATGAAAATGAAAAGAAAACAGATACACCTTTAGCGAATGATATTGCAGTTGAGGTGTTTTCTCCTGAATTGGCTAGCCCACTTCCTTTTGTACACAAGGAAAATAATTTTGTTGATTTTAACAGAGAGCGATTAACCTATCATATGTGTAGTAATGAAGGTCCAGTTGCTGCAATTGCCGACTTCAACAACGATGGAATTGAGGACTGGGTTCTTCCTGGTGCAAAGGGTACCGTATCGCAGATTTTTATAAGCACCTCAGACACCAAAAATCAATATAAAATTCAATCCATCGATCGTTTAAAAAATGCAGAACATACAGAAACACTTATTTTTGATGCTGATAACGATCAGGATCTTGATGTTTATTTAGTTTCAGGCGGTCTAGAAGTCTCTGTTTTTTCGGATATGTTGTACGACAAATTATTGCTGAATGATGGCTATGGCAATTTCTCCATCTCTCCTCAGAAATTTCCTTTCGATGGAAATAGAATAAGTACAGGTGCTGTCACAAATGCAGATATAGATAATGATGGCGATCAAGATTTATTTGTAGGAGAGCGCCTTAAAGTTGGTACGTATGGCATTCCTGGATCAGGCTTTATTTTACTGAATGATGGGCAAGGGAATTTCTCGAATAGTAGTGATGAAAACACCAAGACATTTCAAAACCTAGGTCTAATAACAGATGCAGTTTTTATTGATTTGGATGAAGATCAGGATCCTGACTTGGTTGTCGTTGGTGAATTTATGGGCGTCCGTTTCTTTGAGAATAAAGGGGGAATATTCAGTGCGCTAGACAATCATCCTTTGGCAAATAAAAAAGGATGGTGGAATCGAATGCAGGCAGTTGACTTTGATCAGGATGGAGACTTAGACTTGGTTCTCGGGAATCATGGAAAGAACAGTCGCTTCAAAGCAAGTGAATCAAACCCAATAAAATTATATCTAAATGATTTTGATTCCAACGGTTCAGTTGAAGGCGTATTGACTTTTATAGATTCAGATCAAATTGAATTTCCATATGCTTTGCGACATGATTTGATCGATCAGATGAAAAGCTTAAAGAAGAAATTTCCCGATTATGAATCGTTTAAGAATGCTTCAATTGAAACCATATTGGATGCAGAAAAACTTAAAACTGCTTTTGTTCAAGAAGTAAATTATTTAGCATCTGTAGTTTTAGAAAATCAGGGTGGATTTAATTTCTCACTTATTGAACTTCCTATGGAGGCACAATTAAGTCCAGTTTATGCAATTGAACATGGAGATTTTGACGCCGATGGCGATGTCGATATTGTGTTGGGAGGAAATCTATATAGAACCAAACCCGAGGTTGGGATTTATGACGCCTCTCACGGCGTGTTTTTAGAGCAAGATGGCGCCTCAAATTTTGTGTCTGTAAAGGATGGGAGAGGCTTTTCAGTTCTAGGTGAAATCCGTGATTTTAAAGTTTTTGACAACACCCTTTATGTACTGAGAAACAACGATTCAATTAAATCTTTTAAGTATTCCGAATAAATGAAAATCAAAAAGCTAATCGTTTGCCTTGCTGTTTTAATGTTTTTGAATTGTTCCGAAGAAGAAGTTCTAAGCACACACAGTATTCCCTTAGTTGCGATGACCTCTGAAGAAACGGGGATATCTTTCTCAAATCAGTTGGTCTATCAATCGGACATCAATATTTTAGAATACTTATATTATTACAATGGCGGAGGTGTAGCGGTTGGAGACATTAATAACGATGGTTTAGAAGACATCTATTTTACTTCAAACCAAGGCTCCGATAAGTTGTATTTAAATCAAGGCGACTTTAAGTTCAAAGATATTACAGCAGTAGCTGGAATTTATACAGACAACAGTTGGTCTTCGGGAGTAACAATGGAGGATGTAAATAATGATGGCTTTTTAGACATCTTTGTTTCAAAAGTTGGGCGCCATAATAGTTTGTTGGCTCACAACTTACTTTATATTAATAACCAAGACCAAACGTTTACTGAAAGCACAGAAGCTTTAGGGCTTGCTTTTTCGGGCCTATCCACACAAGCCGCTTTTATAGATTATGATCGGGATGGAGATCAAGATATGTTTTTACTCAACCATTCTGTTCATTCGGTTCGGTCGTATGGAACGACTGAAAAAAGAAGAGATGAGGCACCTTTGTCTGGAGATCGTTTTTATGAAAATAAAATTAATGAAGAAGAAGGCCGCTTTGTAGATGTAACTCAAACAAGTGGTGTCTATTCAAGTCCATTGGGATACGGATTGGCAGTTCGTGTTGCAGATATTAATAACGATGGATGGTCTGATATCTATGTAGGAAACGACTTCCATGAGAATGATTTTATTTACATCAACAATGGTGATAAAACCTTTTCAGAATCAATCAAAGAACACATTGCCAACACCAGTCGTTTTACCATGGGAGTCGACGTTGCAGACCTTAACAACGACGGTTTACAAGATATTTTCACAACGGACATGATGCCCAACAAGGCGGATATTCTTCTTAAATCTGGTGGCGAAGACACCGATAAGGTTGATCGAATTAAAAAAGATTTTGGGTTTGAGCCACAGCTTGCGAGAAATAATTTTCAACTGCAAAATAAGAATGTAACTTTTTCCGAAATAGCATTAATGACCAATACCTATGCTACAGATTGGAGTTGGTCGGTGCTTCTGGCTGATTTTGACAACGACTGGAAAACGGATATCTTTGTCTCTAATGGAATTGTTAAACGTCCAAATGACTTGGATTACATCAATTATATCGGTGGGGTTAAATTTTCATCCTATGCTTTAAACGAAAGAGATAAGATTCGAAAAGAAATCATTGATGAAATGCCCACTTTGAAAATTCCCAATGTATTGTTTAAGAATCTGGGAGATCTTTCTTTTGAGTCGGTTGATAAAGCTTCTTTGGGCGCGCCTACTTTTTCAACAGGAGCAGCCTATGCCGATTTAGATAACGATGGCGATTTGGATTTAGTAATCAATAACATCAATCAAGAAGCTTCTGTTTATAAAAACACATTAGATAAAGGGGGTCTTGTAATACAGCTTAATAATACATCTAACTATACGACAAAAGGCAGTCGAATTATTGCCTACAGTGAAGGGAAGCAGTTCCTCCAAGAATTGCAAACAACAAAAGGATTCCAATCGGCTTCAACACAAAGAGTTCATTTTGGTGTTCCTTCAGATTCTACTGTCGATTCTCTTGAAGTGGTCTGGCCCAATCAGAAAAAGCAAACCATACTTGCTCCAGACACAAAGGAAATATTGACAATTACTTATTCTGAAGCGCAGACAAAAACATCGAGTATTAATACTGAAAAAATTACTGACTTTGAATTAGCCGTTTTACCTTTTGAGTACGAAGAAAGTGTGTATTTAGATTACGAAAGAGAACGCCTTATACCTGAAAAATTATCTTCAGAGGGGCCTGCCCTTGTGGTAGAAGATTTCAATGGAGATGGACAAAATGATATTTTTATTGGCGGTTCTCGATACCAAGCAGGAGAGCTTTGGATTGCGAAGAAAAAAGGAGCTTATGAGAGAGTCGATGTTTTTGCCTTTAGATCGGATCGTAATTTTGAAGATGTAGATGCTGCATCGATTGATATTGACTCCGACGGTGATCGCGATTTATACGTAGTAAGTGGTGGAAATGACTTTGAACAAGGAGATAAGAATCTAATGGATCGTATCTATTTGAATGATGGAAATGGCGGTTTCACAAGAAGAGTTGTGGATTTACCGCGAACGAATGGCGGAACCGTTTCTGTTGCAGATTTTGATCAAGATGGTTACGAAGATTTGTTCGTTGGGAGTCGATCAATTCCTGGAGCTTACGGCCTAGATCCCGACAGTTATATCATTCGAAATAATCAAGGAAAAGGACTTCAACAAGTATTAACCTTTCCGCTTGGGATGATTACCGACAGTGCTTGGCAGGATATAGATGCTGATGGATTATTGGATTTGATAATTGTTGGTGATTGGATGCCCATTACCATCCTTAAAAACATAGGTAACAATCAGTTTAAAAACATCAGTAAAGATCAGGGACTAGGATCAAGTTTTGGTTTGTGGAATGCAGTTGATTTTGCTGACTTTGACGGCGACGGACGTTTGGATATCATTGCTGGAAATGTAGGAGAAAACTTCAAATGGAAACCCACAGTTTCTAAGCCTGTTTGGTTGTACTTGGATGACTTCGATGAAAATGAGCAATTGGATCCTATTATTTTTTACAACTTTTTTGACACCTATGTTCCTTTTGCATCTCTAAATAAGCTGAGCGAACAACTACCGTTCATTAAAAAAAGATTTCAAAAATACACTGCTTTTGCAGAAGTGAATACGGTAGAACAACTAACGGGCAAAAACCCCAAAGAATATTTGCAAACCAAATACATTAATGAATTGCGATCCATGGTGTATTTGAATACTCCGGACGGGTTTAAAGGAATTCCGTTACCCAAAGTCGCACAACAGTCTTCTATTGAAGATATCTTAGTTGATCCAGAAAAGAAAACGGTTTCTTATGTTGGAAATTATTTTGACTTTGTAATCGAATTGGGCCCCTTAGGAGCTAACCCTGGAGGAATGTTATCGGACTTTAATTCGGAAACATTATATTTTGAATCGCATAAAAGTTTTAACTTGCCCAAATCTGTATCATCACGTGCAGTTGAATTTCTAAAAAACAATCAATTCGTAATTGCCACACAAAATAGTTTTGTGTTTTTAGTTACATCCAAATAAACAAAATAATGAATAGAAGTTATTTTTTTAAATTAATGTTATTGAGTCTTACTTTGGCTTCGTGTGCTCAAGATCAGTCGTATAAGGAAAAAATAAAAGATCCTGAATTGGTTCAGGCAAATGTCAAAAACCTTACTGACATCATCGTTTATGATATTTTTTCTCCACCAGTTGCAAGCCGAGTGTACTTATATCCTGCGATAGCAGCTTACCAAACAATGCAGTTGGCAAATGAAGAATCCTATGCTTCTCTAAGCGGTCAAGTTAAGGGATTAGAACCATTGACTAAGTCAACAAACGAAAATGTAAATTATAACATAGCCTCCCTTCATGCATTTAATCAAGTCGGAAAAGCTTTTATTTTTTCTGAAGATAGGATGAATGCTTTTCAAGAAAATTTAGATCAGCAACTAAAAGATAAAGGTGTTCCTCGGTCAGTTCTCAAGGCCTCCAAAAAATTTGGAGCTGAGGTTGCAGCTCATATTTTAGCTTGGGCCAAGGGCGATTTATACAATCAAACACGAACCTTTCCAAAATACACCATCCAAGAAGAAGAGCATTATTGGAAGCCAACACCCCCAGACTATATGGACGGTATTGAACCCCATTGGAATCAAATTCGCACTATGGCCTTAGATTCTTCCAATCAATTTCCACCGAAGCCACCTTTGGCTTTTGATTTAACTGAAGGGAGTCCGTTTCAGATTCAGCTGAAGGAAGTATATGAAATTGGAAAAAACATTACCGATGAGCAATTAGAAATTGCTAAGTTTTGGGATTGCAATCCCTATGTAACCCATCATCGTGGACATGCTATGTTTGCTACCAAAAAAATAACCCCTGGAGGACATTGGATTGGAATTACATCCATTGCAACGCGAAAGGCAAAGAGCGATTTTCAAGCAACTACGAATGCTTATGCCAACGTAACGATTGCACTATTTGACGCTTTTATTAGTTGTTGGGATGAAAAGTGGAACACATTGGTTGTACGCCCAGAAACATTGATTAATAAACATTACGATGAGGAGTGGTTACCTATTTTACAAACCCCACCTTTTCCAGAATACACAAGCGGTCATTCAGTTATTTCAAGAGCTGCAGCGATCACATTAACAGACTTATTTGGCGATAATTTCGCTTTTGATGATACTACGGAAATAGAATACGGTTTACCCGTTCGTTCCTATGGTTCTTTTATTGAAGCTTCTGAAGAAGCAGCAGTTTCGAGACTCTACGGTGGTATACATTATATGATGGCAATAGAAGAGGGCGTAGCCCAAGGACAGGAAGTTGGAGAGCACATTGTACAGAGAATTCAGACATTCACTGGGGGAGATAAAGAACTCGCTCTTAATTAAATTATGATGCAAAAAAAACAACTTTCCTTCTGGCAAATCTTAACCATGAACTTTGGTTTTTTTGGGGTTCAATTTAGTTTTGGACTACAACAGAGTAACATGAGTGCGATTTATCGCTATCTCGGCGCAAACGAAGCTGAACTCCCTATGTTGTGGTTAGCAGGTCCCGTTACAGGACTCCTAGTGCAGCCCGTTATTGGTGCAATAAGCGATGGTACTTGGTCTCCAAAGTTTGGAAGAAGAAAACCGTTTTTTTTAATTGGTGCCCTGATTGCGAGTTTAGCTTTGATTGCAATGCCTTTTTCAAGTTCGATATGGATGGCAGCTAGTCTACTCTGGATCCTTGATGCTGCAAATAATATTGCTCTTGAACCTTACCGCGCTTTTGTTTCAGATAAATTGCCTAAAAAACAGTATTCAATTGGTTTCTTAATGCAAAGTTTCTTTACAGGGTTAGGAAGCATCATGTCCAATTTTACACCGGTTATTTTAGTTTCTTTTGGGATTTTGGCTTTGAGCGATACGATGGACAACGGAGTTCCTGTGTCTACTTATTGGGCTTTTGGTATTGGAGCTATTGCTTCTATAGGAACCATTTTAGTAACGGTATTAACTACTTCCGAATACCCACCAACCGAAGCAGAATTGGCAGTAATTACTGCAAATAAAGCGAAAGGGAATACTTTTTCAAGAACGCTAAAAGAAATCAAAGCGGCTTTCATGAAAATGCCAAAGACCATGCGGCAATTAATTCCCGTAATGTTTTTCTCTTGGTACGCGATGTTTTGTTATTGGCAGTATCTAACTTCTGCTTTATCCTTGTCACTTTTCGATACCCTGGATCAAAACACTTCTTTTTTCAACCAAGCGCAACTTTTAACTGGAAATCTGAATGGAACGTACAACATCATTTGTGTTTTGATCGCATTCCCCATGATTCCAATTGCAAGAAAATTAGGAGCAAAGAATCTACATTTTATTAGCCTTTTACTAGGAGGAATTGGACTCATGGCAATGCCCTTTTTGAATGATACCGATATTCTCTTCACCATTCCTTTTGGAAGTGGAATCCCAGTTTCTCAAATTTATTTATTTTCTTTTGGATTAGGAATTACTTGGGCATCGATGATGGCCATGCCCTATCAAATGTTAGCAGCGTCTATTCCAAGTGATAAAATGGGAATCTACATGGGTATATTCAATATGTTTATTGTGATTCCAATGATTATTGAAATCTTCACCATGCAGTACTTTGTTTACGATTTATTAGGGAGTAACCCCATAAATGTAATTCGACTGGCTGGTGCTTGTATGGTAATCGCTGGCATTTTCTCTCTTTTTGTTCGGGATTCAGAAGATTCAACGGTTTAATTTTATATAGTATATGATGTTTTTTACTGCTTCCGAAAATGATTTAGTAAAGAAACATTAACGTTTTGTTCACACATGGTTTATACTTCAGAATAGGTATTGTAAGTTGCATCTACCAATTCTTATCAAACCTATGTACAACACATTACACCCTTGTAATCTGACGCTACACACTTTCGAGACTCTTTTGAGTTTCAAAAGAGTTTTTTGTTATGGTTTGAATCCAGCTCCAAAAGAACAAGTACTTCAAGGAGGCTTTGGTCATTATCCCATTCGGGACTCCCATCTGGGAACTTTATTTTCCACTATTCTATTTGTGAATTATTTGCTAATCAATCAATTAATCAAATTAGAATGAAAAAAATGAACTTAAAAACATTTTTTACGGCACTACTTCTCACAGTAGGATTAGTGACCTCAGCTCAGACTGTATCCGGTATAGTTACGAGCGATGACGGCCCTTTACCAGGGGCGACTGTTGTAGTAAAAGGAACATCAAATGGTGTTTCAACTGACTTTGACGGAAACTTTAGTATTAATGCCCCTGCAGACGCGATTCTCGAAGTCTCTTTTGTTGGTTTTTCTACTTTAGATGTACCTGTTAATGGACAAGATAACCTTACCATCACTTTAGCAACCGACAATGAGTTGGATGAAGTAGTTGTGACGGGTTATGGTTATACAAAGTGATGACAATAAATACGTCTCAAAAACTTTACTTTCAAAAGACCCCGATAATACTGCCGATGATATCGAAATGTTATTTGATGGTAGTTTTAATGAAAACAATATCATGACGGGTATGGATCACAAGTTTCGATACTTAGGTTGGTCGATTTGGAATGAAGAGTATAATGCGTTAAAACTTAAAGAAGAATTGATTGATACCCTTGAAAAATGGTACCCCAGAAATTCATTCTTTAAAGTAAAACACAGTAAGTTGAATGAAAAAATTTATTTGAAAATTGATGGTAACAGACAAATTAAAATGTACACTGAAAACACAAGAAATGTTATTGTTAAAATTGAAGATTTAACCCAAAATCCAGATTATTAACTAGTTTTTTTATTTCTACTAATTAAATAGAGCACTTCGGTGCTCTTTTTTTTAACTAATATTCAGCATTAACTATTTGTTAATCCTTCAGTCTTGCTACATTTGTTCTTCGACACATAAATTATGAGCAAAGAACGTAAAAGAAGAGAAGCTTTAGTATATCATGCCAAACCTCGGCCCGGTAAAATTGAAGTCGTTCCTACCAAAAGGTACAGCACCCAACGTGACCTAGCTTTGGCTTATTCGCCTGGGGTTGCGGTTCCCTGTCTTGAAATCGAAAAAAATCCAGAAGATGTTTATAAATACACCAACAAAGGAAATCTAGTTGCGGTAATCTCGAATGGGACAGCAGTTTTAGGCCTAGGTGATATTGGCCCTGATGCTTCCAAGCCTGTGATGGAAGGGAAAGGGTTGTTATTCAAAATCTTTGCTGGAATTGATGTGTTTGATATTGAGGTAGATGCCAAGGATCCTGAGAAATTCATTGAAGCCGTAAAAGCAATTGCCCCAACTTTTGGTGGGATCAATTTAGAAGATATTAAGGCACCCGAAGCTTTTGAGATTGAACGTCGCTTGAAAGAAGAATTGGATATTCCGGTAATGCATGACGACCAACATGGAACCGCTATCATTTCGTGTGCAGCCTTGTTAAACGCATTGGAATTAGCTGACAAAAAAATAAGTGATGTCCGCATCGTGATTTCAGGTGCGGGAGCTGCTGCAGTTTCTTGTACTCGATTGTATAAAGCCTTTGGAGCGCTTGACGAAAATATAATCATGACTGACAGTAAGGGCGTCATTCGAGAAGATTGTAAGTCTTTAACTCCAGAGAAAAAAGAATTTGCCACGGCAATTGATGTCCACACACTTGACGAAGCAATGGTCAATGCAGATGTGTTTATTGGCTTATCAAAGGCAGATATTGTAAACGTAGATATGCTGAAGGCTATGAATCCCAACCCGATCGTTTTTGCAATGGCAAATCCTGATCCGGAAATAGAATATAATTTAGCCTGCTCTGTCCGTGATGATATCATCATGGCGACTGGCCGTTCAGATCATCCCAATCAAGTGAACAATGTTTTAGGGTTTCCTTTTATCTTTAGAGGAGCGCTCGATGTTCGTGCGACTAAGATTAATGAGGCCATGAAAATGGCAGCAGTAGAAGCTTTAGCTGAATTGACTAAAAAGCCAGTTCCAGAACAAGTTAATATCGCTTATCAAGAAACCAATTTATCTTTTGGACGCGACTATATCATTCCAAAACCCTTTGACCCTCGACTGATCGAGGAAGTGCCAATTGCCGTTGCAAAAGCAGCAATAGCATCAGGAGTTGCAAAAGAACCGATTGAGGATTGGGAGAAATATAGAGAACAACTTGCAGGATTGATTGGAAAAGATCAAAAAATGATCCGCCTCATTCATGACCGTGCTAGATCAGCATCAAAGAAAATTGTATTTGCGGAAGCAGATCAATTGGATGTTCTTAAGGCAGCTCAAATTGTCATGGAAGAAGGTATTGGTCAACCCATACTTTTGGGAAGAAAAGATGTAATTTCTGATTTGATGGAATCGATTAACTTCCAGGAAGAGGTTACGATTTTAGATCCAAAGAGTGATGAGCAATTAGACATAAAAAGCAAATACGCCAATCTTTTTTGGGAAGAGCAGAAAAGAAAAGGAGTAACACTATACGAAGCAGAATCTTTGATGCGGGAGCGAAACTACTTTGCAGCAATGATGGTGAAAAATGGGGATGCAGATGCAATGCTTTCAGGTTATTCTAGAAACTATGCGTCGGTAATCAAACCTGTACTTGATGTTGTCGGAAAAGACAAAGGCGTATCGAAAATTGCAGCAACCAATATGATGTTGACCGATCGAGGACCGATTTTTATTTCGGATACGTCTATTAATATTGATCCAACGGCAAAGGAATTGGCTAAAATTGGTTTTATGACCTCTAAAATTGTTGAGATGTTCGGAATCAAACCTGTTATGGCGATGCTGTCGTACACCAATTTTGGATCTTCAAAACATCCCAATGCAGGAAAAGTAACCGATGCGGTAGCCTACCTTCACCGATACTATCCAGATTTAGTTGTAGACGGTCCTTTACAGTCTGATTTTGCCTTAAACCGAGACATGTTAGAAGAACGATTTCCTTTTTCAGAAATCGCTAAAAAGAATGTCAATACCCTGATTTTTCCAAATTTAGAATCGGCAAACATCACCTATAAATTGATGAAAGAGCTGAACAAAAACCAATCGGTTGGCCCTATTTTATTGGGATTAAAAGAACCCATTCACGTACTACAATTAGGAGCCAGCGTTGATGAGATTGTTAATATGGCTGCAGTTGCAGTAATTGATGCACAACAAAAGCAAAAAAGATGATTGCACAGATTAAAGGTAAACTTGTCGAAAAACATCCTACCCATGTAATTATAGATTGCAACGGTTTGGGTTATATGGTTCATATATCCTTACATACCTTCGGACAATTGGGAGCAGACGAATCCATTAAGTTGTTTACGCATTTACAAGTCAAAGAAGATTCCCATACGTTGTTTGGCTTTTTTCAGCCGATTGAACGTACAGTTTTCAGACTTTTAATCTCCATTTCGGGGATTGGTGCAAGTATTGCCCGAACCATGCTTTCGTCAATGTCACCCCAAGAAATTCAGCACGCTATTTTAAGCGAAAACTTAGCCGCAATTAAAGGAGTAAAAGGAATTGGACTCAAGACCGCACAACGTGTTTTGATTGAACTAAAAGACAAGGTTCAGAAAATTGAAGGAAATGATGAGATTCCTGTACTTCAAAGCAATAGAACCAAAGAAGAAACGTTATCAGCATTGGAGGTCCTTGGTTACCCAAGAAGACAATCTGAGAAAGTAGTTGATAACATCCTTCAAAGCACCCCCGATAGTTCCATTGAGGAACTGATTAAAATCGCTTTGAATAAATTGTAAATACCCTTTGGTTAGAACAAAGAGTGCCTTTTTTTATATTCTTCGCCTTTGCATATTAGTAACCTTTTTACTGGGTTTTACTACTGTTGCTACCCTATACGGCCAAGACTCTACTGGCTCTACATCTGAGTTGGGCACCATTGCATTTCCTCAAAATGATAGCCCATTAGACAATTATATTTACGATACCGAACGGGAAGTTTATGTATATGTTCAATCCGATGGGAATTACCCTTTAAACACGCCTTTGGTTCTTTCACCGAAAGAATACGAGCGTCTGGTGCTTAAAGAACAGATGAATGCTTATTTCAAAGACAAAGTAAGTACCATTTCTCAGAAAAGGGGAAGTATTCAAGATTCGGCTCAAAGAGATCTTCTGCCAGAATTATATGTGAACTCGAAATTCTTTACCTCAGTTTTTGGAGGAAATGAAATTGATGTTACTCCCCAAGGTTCGATTGGAATTGATTTGGGAGTGCGCTACCAAAAGACAGATAACCCATCGTTTTCTCCACGAAACAGAAGGAATTTTGGTTTTGATTTTGATCAACGCATTAGCCTAAGTTTATTAGGAAAAATAGGTGAACGTTTACAAATTACAGCCAATTACGATACCGAATCAACTTTTGATTTTCAAAACTTAGTAAAATTAGAATTCAACCCTCCTAAAGTAAATGAGCTGAAAGACTATTTACCCAATTCCATTAAAGAAAAAAAAGAAGCATTAGAAGGAAAAGCAAATCAAGTGATTGACAAGGTGTCGGGATTTGCAGATAAGGTAAACGATAAAGTATCTGCGGTAGAAGATAAAATATCTGCTGTTCAAGACAAGGTTTCGGCTGTTCAAAACAAGGCGAGTGAGTATCAAAATAAAATCAACGACTTTCTAAACAAACCTGCTTCTGAGGATGCTATTTTACAAAACATTGATATTGGTAACGTCAGCATGCCGCTCAACAGTACTCTTATTTCTGGCGCACAAAGTCTAATGGGGGTTAAAGCTGAGGTTAAATTCGGACGAACCAACATTACCGGAGTTTTTGCGGAGCAACGTTCACAAGCACAATCGGTAATTGCACAAGGAGGTGGAACACTTCAAGAATTCTCTTTATTTGCTTTGGATTATGAAGCTGATCGTCACTTCTTTTTGGCACATTATTTTAGAGATAATTACGATGCCTTTCTAAAGACCTATCCCTACATCAATTCTCCTATTCAAATAACTCGAGCTGAGGTTTGGGTTACCAACCGTCAATCTCAAACCAATAACATCAGGAACATCATCGCACTTCAAGATTTAGGAGAAGCAGATCCAAACAACACGAAAGTAGATGAACTAAACAGCTCTTTTTTTAATGCACCAACGCCCCGAGGTATTCCGGCTAACGAAGCCAATAAGCTCGACCCTAATACGAATGCTTCTGCATCTTTCCTTACCGATGCGATTCGAGATGTTGCAACGGTTCCTAATGGTTTTGGCGCGCTTAATGGCCGGATCAAAGAAGGATTTGATTATGCAGTATTGGAAAGTGCCAGAAAATTACAAGCTACAGAATACACACTGAATTCACAGTTAGGATATATCTCCTTAAACCAACGCCTCAGTAATGACGAAATATTAGGGGTAGCCTTTCAATTTACATTCCAAGGAAAAGTGTACCAAGTTGGAGAGTTTGCCAACGGAGGTATAGAGGGCACTTCAATTGTTGCTAGTAGTACTCAAAATCAAGTTCCAACGGTAGCAACAAATAACCTTGTAGTTAAGTTATTGAAAAGTACCATTACCGATGTTCGTCAGCCTGTTTGGGATCTGATGATGAAAAACATCTACAATACTGGAGCTTTTCAATTGGAACAAGAAGATTTTCGATTGAATATATTGTTTTCCGATCCGTCGCCTATTAATTATTTATCGGCTGTAGATGCTTCGATATGGCCAGAGACATTAAAAAATCAAATCCTACTTCGTACCTTAAATTTAGATCGACTGAATTTATATAACGATCCAGAGCCAGAGGGTGATGGTTTTTTTGATTTTGTCCCTGGAATTACTGTCGACCCTCAATATGGAAGAATTATTTTCCCAACAGTTGAACCTTTTGGAGAAACCATCTTCAAACTTTTAGATAATCCAGACGCTTCTAACGAGCAATATGCAAATGAAATGACCTACAATGCCAATCAGGCAAAGTACGTATTTCGAGACATGTATGCACTTACACAAGCTGGAGCTTTAGAAACTTCAGAGCAGAATAAATATCAAATAAAAGGACGCTACAAATCAGCTGGAGGAGATGGAATTGCCATTGGAGCTTTTAATGTCCCACGAGGATCGGTTTCCGTAACCGCAGGTGGTCGGGTCTTGCAAGAAGGTTTGGATTATACTGTAAACTACCAAATCGGGCGCGTAAAAATTCTAGACCCAGCCTTACAAGCTTCCAATGTTCCCATCCAGATTTCTGTAGAAAATAATTCCTTTTTTGGGCAACAAAACAAGCGTTTCTCGGGTTTTGATATTATACACCAGTTTAATAATAATTTCGTAATCGGTGGGACTTTAATCAATTTGAGTGAAAATCCATTGACCCAAAAAGCGAATTATGGTACAGAGCCTGTCAACAATACCATGATCGGATTAAATACCAATTTTTCAACGGAATTGCCTTTTTTAACCCGATTAGTCAATAGACTGCCTAATATTGAAACAACTGCTCCTTCGCGCATTTCGTTCCGAGGAGAAGTAGCCACTTTTATTGCTGGAGATCCAAAAAATACACAGTTAGAAGGAGAAACAAATGTTTATTTAGACGATTTTGAAGGTGCTCAAACCAACGTTGACGTTAAAGGGTTTTTTGCTTGGAATCTAGCGAGTGTACCTTCGGAAGGCTTTGAAGGTTCAGAAGCTGGAGTTGACGATTTAACAGCAGGCCACAACCGTGCAAAACTTGCCTGGTATAGTGTCGATCCAATTTTTTATACCTCGCAGTCACGACCGCAGGGAATTGGAAACGATGATATTTCGTTGAATACTACACGGCGTATTTTTATCAATGAAATTTTCCCAGAACAAGACTTAGTTCAAGGGCAATCGACTTTTCAGCCAACACTAGATTTAGCTTATTTTCCTGAAGAAAAAGGACCATATAACAATCAAGAAACAGATGTCTTTATTGCAAACCCAGAAAAGAATTGGGGGGGTGTGATGCGTTCAATCAATGCAACAAACTTTGAACAATCGAATGTAGAATTTATAGAATTCTGGTTACTGGATACTTTTACCGAATTAGAAACTCCTGATCAAGACCTTGGGTCGTTGGTTTTTCATTTAGGTAATATTTCTGAAGATGTCCTGAAAGATGGCCGTAAACAATATGAAAATGGTTTACCGGGATCAGAACCTGTTGCTACCAACGAAAGTAATTGGGGAAAAACACCAGCAGCTCAATCTTTACTCTATGCGTTTAATACGGTTGAAGAGGACCGCTTATTACAAGATTTAGGTTTTGATGGATTGAATGATGACGAAGAGCGCTTGGTCTATCCAAATGGTCCTGTCAATGATCCTGCTGGAGATAATTACGAATATTTTGTTCAGGCTTCGGGAGGAATCGTGAATCGCTATAAAAACTACAACGGAACTGAAGGAAATTCACCTATTGCTTTTTCAGATACAAACCGCGGGAGTACAGCAGAGCCCGATACCGAAGACATCAACCGTGATCAAACCATGAATACGATTGACAGTTACTTCGAATATCGTGTCCCAATCGCTAAAAACATGACTGTTGGTAACCATCCTTTCATTACCGATGTTCGTGAAAATGTAACCGTTGACCTTCCCAATGGACAACAACTAACTTCTCGATGGATTCAGTTCAAAGTACCTATAGATAAACGCTATTATCAAGGAACAAGTTTCAATACCTACTTCGATAACATCAATGGGATTGAAGATCTTCGCTCGATTCGTTTCATGCGAATGGTTCTAAGCGAATTTGAAACGCCGGTGGTTTTTAGGTTTGGAACTCTAGACTTAGTGCGTGGAGACTGGAGGCGTTACAACCAATCACTGAACGAAACTGTTTTAGCTAATGTGAATACAACAGTGGATATTAGTACTGTTAATGTTTTAGAAAACGAGAATAGGGTTCCTATTAATTATGTTTTACCACCGGATATACAACGAGAACAAATCAACAACAACAATACCATTGTTCGACAAAACGAACAATCGTTATCTTTTCGGATTTGTGATTTACAACCCATGGATTCTCGAGGTATATACAAGAGTGTTGAAATTGATTTAAGACAATATAAGAAGCTAAAAATGTTCTTGCATGCAGAATCTGTACAAGGTCAAACTCCATTGCCAGGAGAAGGGACACAAGACGAGTACGACAAACGCTTGGTTGCGTTTATTCGAATAGGTACGGATTATAAAGACAATTACTATCAAATTGAAGTACCACTGAAACCTTCTTCTTTTATGGAAGGCGCATCAAACAAATTGAGTGCGCAGGAGGTTTGGCAACCCGACTTTAATTCGATTGACATTCCGATTGACATTTTATCAAAACTCAAAGCTGCAAGTATTGGAAAGATTTCTAATGGGTCGATTTACTATGATGAAGATATTAATGTCATTGACGAGTTCACTCCAATTAGTTCCTTGCCCGGAGATAAAAGATATAAGTTTTCGGTACGTGGAAACCCTTCCTTGGGATCAATAAAAACCATGATGATTGGTATTAAAAACCCCTCTCAAACAGTAGGTGATGTTCTGTGTGGCGAAGTCTGGTTTAACGAATTGCGGATTGCTGGAATTGATAGCCAAGGCGGTTGGGCTGCCATAGGGTCACTCGATGCTAATCTAGCTGATTTTGCAACAATAAGCGCTTCTGGGCGAATATCTACCATTGGTTTTGGATCTATTGAGCAGTCACCAAATGAACGCAGTAGAGAAGATTTAGCACAATATGATTTTGTAACGAATGTTAACGTAGGACAATTGTTACCGAAAAAGTGGGGTGTGCAAATTCCATTAAACTACAATGTGGGAGCAACGCAAATCACTCCTGAATACGATCCCTTCTATCAAGATCTTCGTCTAAAAGATCGTTTGGCAACAGCGACTAGTAAATCTCAGCGCGATACCATAAAAAATCAAGCAATTGATTACACCGAACGAAAAAGCATCAGCCTTATTGGAGTTCGAAAAAACGGTAGTGCCGCTAAACCTCGTTTTTACAATTTAGAAAACCTTGATTTTTCGTATGCCTATAATGAGTTTTCTCACCATGATTATGAAATTCAAAACCAATCCAATAAAACGGTCGCCCTTTCGGCAAATTACAATTATGGCTTTACACCTTTAGAGATCAATCCTTTTAAAAAGATAAAAGCCCTCAACCGAAAAAAATACTGGCAATGGCTCAGAGAGGTAAACTTTAATTTAGTGCCAAACAACATAGCGATCAGTTCTAAAATCGATCGATTGTTTAACAGTCAACAGTTTAGAGAAGTTTATACAGAAGGAGTTGACACAGCACAACAACTCGCTTTACCAGATTTGCAACAACGCAATTTCTTGTTCGATTGGACCTATAGCATCAACCACAACATTACCCGATCCCTGAAAATGAATTTTACAGCTTCGAGTAATAATATAGTGCGTAACTACTATCAAGAAAATAACGAAGGCGCAACTTCTGTAGATAAAAGTAAGAATATATGGGATGGTCTTTGGGATGTTGGAGACCCAAACAGGCATTTCCAAGCCCTAACCTTGAACTATAAATTACCGTTCAAATACATTCCGTTTTTGAGTTTTATTGATGCAAATTATAGTTACACGGGCGATTTTAGTTGGCAACGTGGGTCAGATGTTTTAGCGGATGTTGAAGATTTAGACGGCAATGTTTTGGGGATTGTAAATACGGTACAAAACGCCAATACACAAACTCTAAACGGTTCCATCTCTATGGATCGAATTTATCGAATCTTTGGAATTCAAAAAAATCAAAAAAACATAAGACAAATATTATCTAAAAAGGTAGTCAATCCAAATGCACCAGAAGATAAGAAAAAGCCTAAAAAGAAGAAGAAAAAGAAAGTGCTACGTTCGGTAGCAAATGTCCTTTCAACAATGAAACGGGTTCAATTTACGTACAGCGAAAACAACGGAAAGGTATTGCCGGGCTATTTACCTACTCTGGGCTTTGGTGGAACTTTGCAGCCAACGGCAGCCTTTACTTTTGGAAGCCAGGCCGATATTCGATATGAAGTAGCCCGAAACGGATGGTTGACCGATTTCCCTGATTTCAACCAACAATTTACGCAGGTACACAACAGTCAATTAAAAATAACTGGACAATTGGATTTTGGAAAAGGTCTGTTAATTGATTTAACCGCTGAACGAAATTTTTCTGAAAACTTATCTGAAAATTTCTCTGTAATAAATGGCTCCTATGTCCCTTTAAATCCTAATAGCTACGGGAACTTTGGAATGTCGACATTACTTATTAGAACAGCTTTCAATAGACCAACAGGTTCTTACAACCCCAACTTTGAGAAATTCAGAACACATCGACTAGTTGTAGCGCAGCGTTTAGCTGCAGCGGCAGGAATCCCGATTACCGATGTAGACGAAGAAGGTTATCCAAGAGGATATGGAAGATCGAGCCAATCGGTTGTTATTCCAGCTTTCCTTG
Source organism: Flavobacteriaceae bacterium (assembly GCA_018608425.1). GTDB lineage: Bacteria > Bacteroidota > Bacteroidia > Flavobacteriales > Flavobacteriaceae > Arcticimaribacter. The sequence continues at coordinate 56,182 of JABAZL010000167.1, read as the reverse complement.
CAGCATATTCCGGATCGTCTGTAGAGCAGGTGTCATTGGATCCGATTAAAAAAACACCCTTACCCAACTGGAATTTAAAATATACGGGCTTGATGAATGTTAAATCTCTCAAGAAAATATTCAATCGATTTTCACTTACACATGCCTATCGCTCGAGTTATACAATCAATAATTTTCAAACGAACCTAGATTACGACCCATCTTTTCCAAATCAAGTAGATGACGGTGGAAACTTTGTTCCTTCTACTTTGTTCTCTAACCTGAATCTGGTGGAGCAATTTAATCCGCTAATTCGAATTGATTTAGAGTTGAAAAACTCGTTTAAGTTTTTAGCAGAGCTTAAAACAGATCGGGCACTTTCGTTGAGTTTAGATAATAATTTATTGACTGAATCTAGTGGGCAAGAATATATCGTTGGGATGGGATACCGCCTCAAAGACTTACGTTTTAGAACTCGAATTGGTGGAAGAAGAAAAACCCTCACAGGAGATTTAAATATTAAAGCCGATTTATCGTATCGAAACAACATTACGGTTTTGAGGAATTTGGAAATAAACGACAATCAAGTAACCGCTGGACAGACCCTCTGGTCTATTAAGGTATCAGCCGATTATGCCTTGTCTAAAAACCTTACAAGTCAGTTCTTTTACGATCACAATTTCTCGGAATTTGCAATTTCTTCTGCTTTCCCACAAACCTCAATTCGATCGGGAATAATCATTCGATATAATTTTGGTAATTGATTGGGAGAATCTGTTATATTTGTTTCTTTAAAACAAAGAATTAATGAATACACCTGATACATTACACTATACCAAAGACCATGAATGGATTTCAATTGAAGATGGAATCGCAACTGTTGGCGTTACTGATTTTGCTCAAAGTGAATTAGGAGATATTGTTTATGTCGAAGTAGAAACCTTAGACGAACAAATAGGAATCAGCGAAGTTTTTGGAACAGTAGAGGCCGTAAAGACCGTTTCTGATCTTTTTATGCCACTATCAGGTACAATTATCGAATTCAACGAATCACTAGAAGATGAACCAGAAATGGTAAACGAAGATCCTTACGGTAAAGGGTGGATGATTAAAATTAAACTGGACAATCCAGCAGAAGCTAGTGAGCTTTTGGACGCTGCGGCATATAAAGAATTGATCGGTGCCTAGATATATGTTCTCCATTGCAGCATATAGCATTGGAGTTTTTATTGTTTTCCTTTCTACCGTTGCTTTACATTTGCCTATTAAAGAAAATCCTTGTTTTGAAGTTGATAAACTAGCACATGGATTTGCCTATTTTTGTTTTGCAACAAGTGTATTTGTGGCATTGAATTTGGACTGGAAGTTTGAAACAGCCAAAAAGTGGACAATAATCAGCTCTTTTTCATTGGGTTTGTTGCTCGAAATCGTTCAGGGAAGCCTATTATCCCACCGAAGTTTTGAGGTCTATGATTTGTTAGCGAACACTCTAGGAATTGTTTTCTTTATTTTTTCATCAAAAAGAGTTAAAAAGTTATTGTCAAATGCCGTATTTTTATAAATTAGCTATCTAAATAAAGTTCTATGCAACTGAAAAAAAACCCTAAAGCTGATCTGACCAAAAACAGCAGCTTATATTTCGCCATAGGTCTCGCCTTGGTTCTCTTGTTCTCGTGGCAAGCGATCGAGTGGAAGACGTACGAAAAATCAGCTTTCGACTATCAAGCGCTTAACGTTGATGACGAAGATGATGAAGAAGTGCCAATTACAGAACAACTAAAAACACCACCACCTCCACCACCACCTCCACCAGCTCCAGAAGTAATTGAGATTGTTGAGGATGAAGAAGAGGTTGAAGAAACAGTAATAGAATCTACTGAAACCGATCAAGAAGAAATTGTTGAGGTTGAAGACATTGAGGTTGAAGATGATTTCGATGATGTAGATGTTCCTTTTGCAGTTATTGAAGATGTTCCTTTATTCCCAGGTTGTGAGCGTGTCGCAAAATCAGAACGAAGAGCATGTTTCCAAGACAAGATGAATAAGCATATTCGTAAGAATTTCCGTTATCCTGAAATTGCTCAAGAAATGGGAATCCAAGGAAGAGTTTATGTAAACTTTATTATATCAAAAGACGGAAGTATTACTAACGTAAGAATGCGTGGACCAGATAAGAATTTAGAAAAAGAAGCATCTCGAATCATTTCGAAGCTTCCAAAAATGATACCTGGAAAACAAAGAGGACGCCCTGTTCGTGTTCCTTTCAGTATTCCAATTACGTTTAGATTGAACTAAAACAACTCTTGTTGTTTAATGAAGCCCGAAGGAAACTTCGGGCTTTTTTGTGTCCCATAATTTAGATTTCGGTTTCTATGGTAAATAGGGGATTGTACATTATCTTTGCACAAGATTATGGATGTAGAAAAAATTCGTTTACAAACCCCAGAGGAGTCCACTTTTTCACTCTTCATGGACGACTTTAAGCAGTTGACAAAAGTACGCCTTGCAGTAAGCGTAGTTTTTTCATCTATTGCAGGTTATTTTTTGGCAGCAGATTCTCCGGTTCTTATCGATGTTATTCTTTTAGCCTTTGGCGGCTATTTCATGGTAGGTGCTTCGAACGCATTCAATCAAGTGTTAGAAAAAGACCTCGATGCATTAATGGATCGGACTAAGAACAGACCTCTACCTTCAGGAAGAATGTCGGTTCAATCGGCTATAACAATCGCTACTATTCTAACGGTCTTAGGCTTATTGGTTTTGTACACCATAAATACCCGAACAGCTTTGTTTGGTGGAATTTCTATCTTCTTATACGTTTGTGTCTATACACCACTCAAAACAAGAACTCCTTTGGCTGTTTTTGTCGGTGCTTTTCCCGGAGCGATACCTTTTATGCTCGGATGGGTAGCGTATACAGATTATTTTGGGATCGAGCCCGGGGTATTGTTTATGATACAGTTTTTTTGGCAATTCCCTCATTTTTGGGCAATCGGATGGATGTTGGATGAAGATTATAAACGTGCAGGCTTTAAGATGCTACCTTCAGGTCATGCAGACAATGCTACTGCTTTTCAAATTGTATTTTACACCCTCTGGATGATTGTTATTTCTGTATTGCCAGCAACTGTCTACACGGGTAGTTTTAATTTAAGTATAATGGGAGCGGTCGTAGTTGGGATTTTAGGCCTAATTATGCTGTATTTTGCACTTCAATTGATGATTAACAAAACAAATGAAGCAGCTAAAAGATTAATGTTTTCTAGTGTAGGCTATATTACACTGGTTCAAATTATATATGTAATTGATAAAATGATCGCTTAAAATGGAAAAAACAGCAGCAGAAAAGAATGCTCGAGCAAAAAAAATGATGCTCTGGTTCGGAATGATTAGTATGACGATGACCTTCGCTGGTTTGACCAGTGCTTATGTAGTGAGTAGTAGTCGAGCAGATTGGCTAACTTCTTTCGAATTACCAACCGTGTTTTTATATAGCACCTTACTGATCTTTTTAAGCAGCATTACCTTTTTCTTAGGTAAAAATGCATTGAACCAAGGGAACGTATTGTTGCAAAAAACATTTCTATGGGCAACACTAGGCTTAACGCTGTTGTTTGTTTATTTTCAGTTTACTGGATTTTCGCAAGTCATAGCGCAAGGATATTATTTTACAGGAGCAGCAAGTTCAATCACAACCTCCTTTCTTTACGTACTTGTTTTACTTCACCTTGCTCACGTTTTTGGTGGATTGATTGTTTTATTGGTCGTTCTTTTTCAAACCTATAGAAATGCATATACACCCGAAGATAAATTAGGCTATGAATTAGCAGAATTATTTTGGCATTTCCTCGATTTTTTATGGATTTATTTATACGTTTTCGTGAGTGTGTATAGTTAAAAAAAATACTATTTTTGTAAAATTAAAATTTGACACTTTTATATGGAAGTTACAGCAAACAAAACAATAGACGAGACCAATGTTTGGGGTGGAGGTAATAAACCACTAAAAGCGAGCTACGGAAAAATGATGATGTGGTTTTTCATCGTTTCTGATGCTTTAACTTTTACAGGCTTCTTAGTAGCCTATGGTTTTTCTAGATTTAAAAATATTGATTCTTGGCCAATTGCCGATGAAGTGTTTACGCATTTCCCATTTTTACATGGAGTAGATGCTCCGATGTATTATGTAGCTTTGATGACTTTTGTCTTAATTTTCTCTTCAGTAACTATGGTATTAGCCGTAGATGCGGGCCACCATATGAACAAAGCGAAAGTGACGTTTTATATGTTGCTTACCATTATTGGAGGAGCAATATTCGTTGGATCACAAGCTTGGGAGTGGAAAAACTTCATCAAAGGTGAATACGGAGCTCTTGAAACTAAAGGAGGACAAATTCTTCAGTTTATGGATGCAGAAACAGGAAAGCGTGTTGCTTTAGAAGCTTTTGCTACCACTATCGATTCGCCTAGAGATACCCACTTAAATAGTAATGGAATTTGGTTTATTGGAGAATCTTCATTGCCAAGTTATAGCTTGGAAGAGGTAGCAGGTGGATTTGCTGCTAATGAAAGTTTGGTTATTAAAACTGAAAAAATTGACGAAATGGGTCACAAGGTTATTCTTTCAAGAGAAGAATCTTTGTTAAAAATAAATGAAGCAATCAATGTTGTAGAAGGAGCTAACCTGATTCACAATGAATACGGAAACCGCTTGTTTGCCGATTTCTTTTTCTTCATTACTGGATTTCACGGATTTCACGTTCTTTCGGGAGTTGTAATCAACATCATCATTTTCTTCAACGTTATCATGGGAACTTATGAAAAAAGAGGGCACTATGAAATGGTTGAAAAAGTTGGACTTTACTGGCACTTTGTAGATTTAGTTTGGGTATTCGTATTCACCTTCTTCTATTTAGTTTAATTAATTATAAAATATACATTATGGCACACGATACAGAAAACTTAGCCATCTTCAGAGGATTATTAAAATTCAAATCAAACGTTCAAAAAATATGGGGCGTTCTGATTTTCCTATCCATCGTCACAACTGTCGAGGTTATTCTGGGTATTGTAAAACCAGAAAGTCTAATGGGAATGTTTTTAGGGATGAAAATCTTAAATTGGATTTTCATTATTTTAACTATTGTTAAAGCCTATTACATTGCTTGGGATTTCATGCACATTCGAGATGAAAAGGGTGGCCTAAAGGGATCTATTGTACTTCCTTTAGTAGTGCTTATTCCTTACTTGTGTTTCATCCTTTTGTTAGAAGCAGATTACATTTTTGAGGTTATGCGTACTGGTTTTGTTAGTTGGAATTTCTAAAATAAAAAATGAAGAATAACGCATTTAAAAAGTATGTAGTACTCGGAATACTCTTTGTATTTCCAATCGTTATTTATTTATTTTTTGCTTCTGGAATTAACAATTTTGCAAAACTCCCTATCCTAACAGAGAATCTTCCAGAAATAAGTTCTTGGAAAACACTCCGTGGGGATCCAATTCAATTCGAAGACCACATCACCGTAATCGGTTTTTGGGGGAATGATTTAGAAAGTAAAAAGAGTGATGCTTTCAATCTGAATCAGAAGATATACAAACGTTTTTATGAATTCAAAGACTTTCAATTCGTCGTTGCTGTTGAGGACGGATATCAAGATGAAATAGCGAAGGTTATTTCAGAATTAGAAGAAGGAGTTGGAACGGACATGATCAAGTGGAACTTCATTTTTGGTTCTGCTGAACAAATTCAGACGCTATTCTTGAGTCTTGAAAGTGATATTAATCTATCTCCAAAACAAAGCACATCAACTGTTTTTATTGTTGATAGAGAAGCTAATTTACGAGGACGTGATGATGATGAAGACGTAGGCACTCTTTTTGGATATGATGCTTCGTCTGTAGCTTCATTAAACAATAAGATGACAGATGATGTCAAAGTCATTCTCGCAGAATATCGTTTGGCTCTCAAAAAAAATAATGCCAACAGACAAAAGTAAACTAGAGTTATTCTAGTGTGTCATGAATTAAGTGGATAATAACTACATTTACATATGAAGAAATCTTCTTATATCGGACTTGCGATTATCATAATAATCTTCGCAGTAATTGTTGTTCCCAAGATATTCAATCGTCTTACAAATAATGCAACAGTAGACAGCAGTCGATCCATTAAACCGGGCTTTAAGGCTTTAGATTTCATCAAGATCAATGGAGATCCTAAAAAAGTACCTGAATTTTTATTTCTGAATCAGGATAGTATTTACGTGTCTAACGAAGATTATTTGGGAAAGGTTTACGTTGCTGAATTTTTCTTCACAACCTGTCCGTCCATTTGTCCGATCATGAATAAAAACATGAAAATCTTAAATGATGCTTTTGGAGATCAAGAAAATTTTGGAATTGCATCCTTTACAATTGATCCGGACAACGACACCCCTTCTGTTTTAAAAAAATATGCCGAAAGCTATGTCGGCACAGAGGTTTCTTGGAATTTCTTAACTGGACCAAAATCCAGTGTATACGACTTGGCAAACAAAGGCTTCAATATATTTGCTGAGATAAACCCCGCAGTTGCTGGAGGGTTTGAACATCAGGGCTATTTTGCGCTAATCGATAAAAAGGGCTTCATTCGTTCTCGACAAGACGACTATGGAAATCCGATTGTTTATTATTTTGGATTAGATCAAGAAGATGCAGAAGAACAAGGAGTTGATATGCTTCTTGAGGATATAGATCTTTTACTTAACGAATACTAATTATTATGAATGCAAGTAAATCAACCTTGAAGTATAAAAATTGGATCATTTTAGTGTCAATTGCAATTCCCGTTGTAGTTGCTTTTCTTTTTCGAATACGATTAGAAAACGTAAAATCATTGTCTTTCCTTCCTCCAATTTACGCTGCAGTAAATGGCTATACTGCGATCATATTGTTGGTAGCGCTTTGGGCAATAAAAAACCGTAAAATTAATTTGCATGAACAAATGATGAAAACAGCTATCGGTCTTTCTTTAGCTTTTTTAATCATGTATGTTGCCTATCACATAACGTCAGACCCAACCCCTTTTGGTGGAGAAGGCGCGATTAAAACGGTGTATTATATTATTCTAATTTCTCATATTGTGTTGTCTGTAGCCATCATCCCTTTGGTTTTGATTTCTTTTGTTCGCGGAATATCCCAACAATTTACACAGCATAGAAAAATCGCTAGAATTACATTTCCTATTTGGCTATACGTAACCATTACTGGTGTTATTGTTTATTATATGATTTCTCCATATTACGTTTAATTGTTTCTTAATGAAAAAAACAATACTCCTTTCTATAATTCTTTTTTTCATCGGCTTTGTTGATGTAGAGGCTCAATGTGCTATGTGTAGAGCAGTACTTGAATCGGAAGAAGGACAGCAAACAGCTAAAGGAATCAACAACGGAATAGTATACCTAATGGCCATTCCTTATATCTTGGTTGGAGCAGTCGGAGTCGCTGTATTTCGTATGCTTAAAAAATAATGTGTTTACTAGTGTAACATTTTACTTTTTTAAACGTCATATAAGCAAGATTCATTTCTAAAAGACATTATATTCCAAATTTCATGATACAAATAAAAAACCTTCATAAGTCTTATAAAATGGGAAGCTCTTCGCTTCACGTACTCAAAGGCATTGACTTTGCAGTTGAAAAAGGCGAATTAGTGGCGATAATGGGTTCTTCGGGATCTGGAAAATCTACACTCCTAAACATATTGGGTATGCTAGATGTTCTTGACGAAGGCTCTTATTCCCTCGACGATGTTCTGATTAAAGATTTAGACGAAACCAAAGCGGCTAAATACCGTAACAAATTCTTAGGGTTTGTTTTTCAATCGTTTAATTTGATTAACTACAAAACAGCCGCAGAAAACGTTTCCCTTCCTTTGTACTACCAAGGAGTAGGCCGCAAGGAGCGACAAGAGCAGGCGATTAAATATCTCTCCATGGTAGGCTTGGCCGATTGGTCTACACACTTGCCTAGTGAGCTTTCTGGTGGTCAAAAACAACGGGTTGCAATTGCACGCGCTATGGCGTCACGTCCTAAGGTACTCTTGGCAGATGAGCCTACTGGAGCCCTTGACACCAAAACCTCTTATGAGGTAATGGACCTGATCCAAAAAATAAACCAAGAAGGAAATACCATCTTAGTGGTTACTCACGAAGAGGATATTGCAAAAATGTGTAAGCGTGTTGTAAAACTCAAAGATGGCGTTATTGTTGAAGATGTAAAAGTAAACCAAGTTTTAGCAGCTGATTATGTTTAACAGAGATCGTTGGCAAGAAATATTCGAAACCATTCGAAAAAATAAACTGAGAACCTTTCTTTCTGGTTTTACTGTCGCTCTTGGGATTTTTATTTTTATAATACTTTTTGGATTTGGTAATGGTCTAAAAAATACATTCCAAGAATTTTTCTTGGAAGATGCAACTAATACTATTTCTTTCTATCCGGGTAAAACTTCTATTCCATATGACGGCTTTAAATCCAACCGTAAGATCGAATTTAAGAATGACGATATAGCTGATATTAAAGAGCAATTCCCATTCTTCCTAGAGTATATTACTCCTAGAATTTCTAGATCTGCTGTTGTAAAATATAAAAACGAGTTCGATAACTATTCCACGCGAGCAGTAGGTCCTGCTCATCAGTTTGCTGAAAAAACAATCTTGATGAAAGGACGTTATATCAACGAAAGTGATATTTTAACTAAAACAAAATATGCAGTTATCGGGCGCTTAGTTGCTCGAGATTTATTTAAGCAAGAAAACCCTTTAGGGAAATTCATTGAAATTGGTAATATTGTTTTTAAAGTGATAGGTGTTTTTCAAGATGATGGAGGTGACCGAGAAGAACGTTATATTTATATTCCATACACTACAAGACAATTACTCGAAAAAAGTAATGATAAGGTTGATCAAATTATTCTAGCGTTTAAACCCCAAATAGGTCATTCAGGATCTTTAGTTTTTGAACGAAAGTTACGAGAGTTTTTAAAAAAGAAAAAGTCGGTAGCTCCCAGAGACCCCAACGGAATTCGTATTAGAAACAGAGCTGATCAGCTAAAACAAAATCAACAGTTTGCTAACGTACTTCAACTGATTGTCACTTTTGTTGGTCTTGGTACTTTGATTGCAGGTATTATAGGTATTTCAAATATAATGGTTTTTGTTGTCAAAGAACGCACCAAAGAATTAGGAATCCGAAAAGCATTAGGAGCTACTCCGAAATCTGTAATTCAAATGATTCTTCAAGAGTCTATTTTCATAACTACACTTTCTGGAATTATAGGCTTACTAATTGGTGTTTTTGTTTTGAAATCTATTGGTATAACCCTCAAAGATTATTTTATTAAAAACCCATATATAGAAACTACTACTGCATTATTTGCTACCGTAATTCTTATTATTTTTGGCGGTATTGCAGGATATATACCAGCCAAACGCGCTGCACAAATTAAACCCATAGTTGCCCTTAGAGATGAATAATTTAAAAATAATATTTGATCGCGATACCTGGCAAGAAATTTTCGGTTCTATCCAGAAAAATAAAGTTCGAACCATCATTACAGTGATCGGTGTTTTGTGGGGTATCTTTATTTACATTGCTTTGTCTGGAGCTGCTAAGGGTCTAGATAACGGCTTTGAACGTCAATTCGAAAACGTAGCGATGAATTCCATGTTTATATGGGCACAAAGCACAAGTATTCCTTACGAAGGATTTAAGACTGGGAGAAATCCACAGCTTAAAATTCAAGACGCACGAAAGCTTCGCAACAACATTCCTGAGATACAGTTTATTGCCCCAAGAAACGCTAAAGGCATATTTGATGGTGGAGGTGGTTCCCAAATGGTTCGTGGATCTAAGTCAGGAACATTTACCATCTATGGTGATTTTCCGGAATATACCAAGATTGCTACTAAGAAAATATATGATGGTGGACGATTTGTAAATCAGGCTGATATCAATGAAGAACGAAAAGTATGTGTAATCGGAGAACGAACTCAAAAGGAATTATTTGATGAAGATGAACAACCTGTAGGTCGATATATTCGTGTTGATGATATTTATTTTCAGGTTATTGGAGTTCATAAATATATTGAGGGTGGAGGCTTTGAAACCGACGGCGATGTATTCATTCCATTTTCAACTTATAAAAAACTTTATAATACAGGAGATAATGTAGATTGGTTTACAATTGCGGCTTACGACGATGCAGATGTAGTTGCAGTAGAGGAGAAAGTAAAACAAACTCTTAAACGGATACACCGTGTATCTCCAAAAGATGAACGTGCTTTTGGCTCGTTTAATCTAGGTGAGATTTTCGGAAGAATCATGGGCTTTTCACAAGGGATGACTTTTTTATCTCTTATTGTTGGAATTGCTACTATTATTGCTGGAGTCATTGGGATTGGAAATATCTTGCTGATATCGGTAAAAGAACGAACTAAGGAATTGGGTATTCGCCGTGCATTGGGAGCTACCCCATCTGAAGTTCGGATTCAAATTATTTTAGAATCTGTATTCCTAACCTTTATAGCAGGAATTTTCGGGATTATCCTTGGAGCTTTTGTCTTATCAGGAATTGACGCAGCAACCGCAAGCATGAACGATTTCCCTTATACCAATCCTACTGTTCCGATATCTTTTGTTCTAGGAGCCTTGGCAATCATGGTAACCTTAGGAACTTTAATCGGACTGATCCCAGCACAACGTGCCGTTAGTATAAAACCTATTGACGCCCTAAGAGAAGAATAATAACACCTAGATATAAATAATAAACCATTTCCCATGAAAAAAGTATTTAAATATATATTAATAGCAGCCATTTTGTTTGGAGTTCTTTATGCGACTGTTTTCTTTATTAAATCGAATAGTAAGCCCGCGGTTCAATACGATACCGAGACTGCGTTAATTACATCCATCGAGATGAAATCAGTTGCTACTGGAAAAGTAATCCCTGAAGATGAAGTTGAGATTAAACCTCAAATTTCTGGGATCATTCAAACGCTTTATGTTGAAGAAGGCGATAATGTAAAAACAGGTGACCTGCTTGCAAAGGTTAAGGTTGTTCCTAACGAACAATCACTGAATAGCGCAAAAGGACGTTTGGCAAATACTAAAATCCTAATGGAGAATGCCAAGATCGAATTCAATAGAAACAAAGGTCTTTTTGAAAAAGAAATCATTTCGCAACAAGATTTCCAAAATGCTGAATTGAACTACAGTAGAGCAAAACAAGACGTATCAAATGCTGATAGCGACTTACAGATTATCAAACTTGGTTCTGCAGGAGGCTCAGCTACTGCGAATACGAATATTCGTGCTACTGTTTCTGGAACTGTTCTTGAAATGCCAATTAAAGAAGGAGATCAAGTAGTGGAGAGTAATACGTTTAACAACGGAACTACGATTGCTATTATAGCCGACTTGAGTAAAATGATTTTCGAAGGGAAAGTTGATGAAGCAGAAGTTGGAAAGTTGAAAATTGGAATGCCCCTTTCAGTAAATTTAGGTGCTATACAAGACAAAGAATTTGAAGCTCGTTTGAAGTTCATCGCTCCAAAAGGAAATGAGGAACAAGGAGCTGTTCAGTTTAAAATTGAAGGTGATGTTTACTTAGATGATGACTTCTTTGTACGTGCAGGTTATAGCGCAAATGCTTCTTTGGTCTTGGAACGTAAAGACAGTATTCTTGCAATACCAGAAGCTTTGTTACAGTTCGACAAGAAAACCGAAGAGCCTTATGTTGAAGTTCAAGTTAAAGATCAAGAATTTGAGCGCAAAGACATTAAAACTGGAATTTCTGATGGAATTAATGTAGAAATTCTTTCGGGTATAACCATTGAAGATAACATCAAGGTTTGGAACAAAACTGAAGAAGAAAAAAAGGAAGATGAAGATGAATCATCTGAAGATAACTAAGCATAATTCCTACTTTATTATGAGATATACGACATTAAAATACATAACAGTAGTAGCTGTTCTTTGTTCTTCATTGTATGCGAAAGGACAAACACTTACCCTACAGGATTGTGTAGAATTAGCCCTCGAAAAAAACATTACAATTAAACAATCTGAGTTGGATGTTGCAAGTGCCGAGATAGATAAGAAAAGTGCTTTTGGTAATTTCCTTCCTAACCTCAATGCTCAAACAAGTCATTCGTGGAACATTGGGTTAAACCAGAACATTACTACTGGTCTTTTAGAAGATGTAACTACTCAATTTTCTTCTTTTGGTGTTAATATGGGTGTTGACATATACAACGGTCTACAGAACGTAAAGCGATTACACCGTGCCAATCTAGCTATTATAGCACAGCAATACAACTTAGCAGATATTGCACAGAATACTTCGATTTTAGTTGCTAATTCTTACTTGCAAGTAATGTTCAATAGAGAACAACTTATGGTTCAGGAAAGTCAACTTGCGGTTTCTATCAAAGAATTGGAACGAACCAAAACCTTGATTGAAGCAGGTGTTTTGACTTCGGGTGATGTGTTTGAATTAGAGGCTAATATTGCTTCTCAAGAACAAGCAGTAATTCAGGCAGAAAACAGTTTACGTTTGACAAAGATTAATTTGGCACAACTGTTATTGATTACCGATTACGAAAACTTTGACATTGCTGTTGAAATGTTTGATGTTCCTTTCCCTGAGATTTTAGAGAAAACACCTAAAGCCATCTATGAGGAAGCTTTGACACATAGAAACGATATAAAATTATCGGTTACCAATTTAGAAATATCTAAAGCTGATATAGAAATCGCCAAAACAGGACTTCAACCATCGTTATCTGCGTTTTATAGCTACAGCACGAGGTTGTCATATAGCGATCGATTAACAGGGACAGGAGTATTTGATGATTTCCCTATCGGAATTGTTGCAACTACTGGACAAGAAGTCGTACGATCGATTGAACAAACTAGAGTTATTGGGCCGGAATCTTTAGGTACTCAATTTAAAATGAACGATGGTCATAATTTTGGAATCCAATTGAGTATTCCAATTTTGAATGGATTTGCTGCAAAGAACAATGTGAAACGTAGCAAAGTAAACTTGATGCGCTCTGAAAATCAATTCGAACAACAAAAGCTTAATTTAGAAAGTACCGTAAACCAAGCTTATAATGATGCCAAAGGTGCTTTTAATTTTTACAAGGCTGCCCAAAAAACGGTTATTGCTCGAAATGATGCCTACGACGATGCAACCAAACGATTTGATGCAGGTATCATGAACTCTTTCGAATTCACTCAAATCAAACAGCGTTATGAGACTTCTGTTTCAGATGAATTACGTGCCAAGTACGACTATGTATTTAAACTTAAAGTACTCGAGTTTTATTTTGGACTAAAACTTGAAATTTAGAAGTTAGTTCTTCTTAATTTTGTAGCATGTCTTATCTGCTACATCTAGAAACCGCTACAACGAATTGTTCCGTAGCACTATCACAAAATGGGAATCTGCTGCATTGTATTGAGAACAATGAAGCAGATTTTCGTCATAGTGACCATCTTCATTTATTTATCGAACAACTTTTAAATAAGGCCCAAATTCAAGCCAAGCAGTTATCAGGCGTTACTGTAAGTATGGGACCGGGTTCCTACACAGGGCTTCGAATAGGAGTTTCTTCTGCAAAAGGCCTATGCTATGCCAACGACATCCCTTTAATTGCTGTAAACAGCTTAGAGGTGCTAGCAGCAGCTTATACTGCACAAGATGATGACATTCTGATGCCGATGTTTGATGCGCGTAGGATGGAAGTATATGCACTCGTTTTAAATGCTCAAAAAGAAGTCATTCAACCCACACAAGCCATAATAATTACTCCAGATTCTTTTCAAGAATTTCAAAGTCAAGGACGTTTAGTGTTTTTTGGAAATGGTGCAGCAAAGTGTAAGGGTGTTATTCCTTCTGCGAATACGCTTTTTATAGACGAACTTCAACTACCCTCAGCGCGCAATATGGTAGCACTAGCAACTACAAAGTTTGAAGCTAACATAACGGAAGACGTTGCCTATTTTGAGCCTTTTTATCTCAAAGATTTTTATACGAATATGCCTAAGATTTAAGAGCTGCTTGTAATTTTATTTGTACTTCATCTATAGATTCTAGGGGAATGCCACACTGATTGTTTCTACACAAATAATATTTTGTTTTACCGTTAGAACTTCTATTCGCAAATAAAGGTAACGTAGAGGTTTCGGCTGCTGCCCAACTACAATTAACGGTATAAAGTTGCTGTAATTCTTTAATATCATGTTTCGCATCAGGTCCTATAGCAACTACTTCGTAGCCTGGTCTTATGAGTCTTAGTCCAACCGCAAGCCAATAGCTATAGCTTCTGGGATAGGACATAATTTCAGATTTACAAGCCAATACCATAGCTTCTGCATGTGTCTTCAATTCAGGTTTCACTAAATGGTTGGAAAGGCGAATTAGATTCTCTGCCATAACAGCATTCGAAGAAGGAATTACATTATCTGAAGTTTCTTTGGTTCGAACAACCAACTCAGAGCTTGAACTAAAATAAAAGAGCGGCCCATTTTTATCTTTAAATAAACGAAGGCAAACGTTCATTATTTTTTCTGCTTGAAGAATGTAGTGTTCATCAAAAACAGTTTCATATGCATCGATATACAGTTTTATAACGGCTGCATAATCTTCTAGAAAAGCATCTATTTTGTTGACTCCTTTTTTTGAAATCCGCTTTAAATTACCTGCTGAATCAACAAAATTCGTTTCAATAAAATCAATATTTTTTAGCGCAAGATCCTTGTAAGATAAAGTACCAAAACTACGATAAGCGTCTAAGAGCCCAGAACTAAGAATGGCATTCCAAGAACAAATGATTTTATCATCCAATCGAGGACGAGCGCGCTTATTTCTTTCTTTTAGAAGTACTTTATTCCAGCGAATTACCTTTGCTTTAAGCTCTGAAAGCTCCAAATCGTGTAGCTTGGCAAATGCCTCATCGGTTTGCATTCTTCTCATCACATAGTTGCCATCTTCCCAATATCCATCATCGTTGATAGAATAAAAGGCAGCTACTAAAGGATATTCATCTGGAAAGAGTTGTTCGATTTCTTTTAGTGTCCAAACATAAAAAGCACCCTCAACCAACTTATTATTTTGGGTTAAACTATCGGCATCGAGAGCAGCATAAAAACCTCCTTCTGGAGAACTCAGTTCGGTAGTCAGAAAAGAAATAGTTTTATCTACAGTTTCTCGATAAAGTGCCAATGGTTTTTCGCGAAAGGCTTGAGCGTACAACGATATCAATTGACCATTATCGTAACCCATTTTTTCGAAGTGTGGAATATGCCATTCTGCATCTACTGCATAACGTGAGAAGCCTCCATGAGCTGCATCGAAAATGCCACCTAACGCCATTTGTTCTAGCGAAAAATGAAAATGATCTAATGCATCGTTATTGGAACAGAGAATGCCTCCTTGTTGAAAAAAACGAAGTAATGTTGGCATCATGAATTTGGGAGCACCGATAAGTCCACCATTTTGAGGATCTTTTTTAGAAACTACCTGATCTAAGCTAGATATAATATCGTCTAAATTCAATGCGTCTTTTAAGGGTTCGCTAACCTCAAAATTGGCTAAGCCCTTTTCTAAATTATCTGCGTACTGAATAAGTTCTTCGGGTTTTTCTTTAGCAAGCGTACTGATTTGAGTCAGGACTTGCATCCACCGTTCTTTTGGGAAATAAGTTCCTCCCCAAATCGGTCTTCCATCGGGAAGGGCAATCATATTGAGCGGCCATCCGCCTTGGCCACTGATCAACTGTAGGGCATTCATGTAGACCTGATCAACGTCTGGACGTTCTTCTCGATCTACTTTAATGTTGATGTAATTTGCATTCATCAAGCTAGCTACCTCTTCATCTTCAAAGCACTCATGTTCCATGACATGACACCAATGACATGATGCATATCCAATACTAATTAAAAGCAGTTTACCTTCCTCCTGAGCTTGGTCTAAGTAGCGTTGTGACCACGGAAACCAGTTTACAGGATTATGCGCATGTTGAAGTAGATAGGCGCTTAGCTCATCGATTAGGGCATTGGTGTGTGGTTTAGCTTCCAAAGAATTTATCCATTGATAGCGTTGACCGTTGATACTTTCCCAGGAAGCATTTCTTTTAGCATGTTCTCAATTCCACTTTTCAAAGTAAAAGTAGAAGATGGACAGCCGCTACACGCTCCTTGAAGAATAACATGTACACTTTTGTCTTCCGTGTTATAGGAATCGAAAAGGATGTTACCTCCGTCTGCAGCAACAGCGGGTTTGATGTATTCTTCAATGATTCCAACAATTTGTTGAGAAATATCATCCAATGGAGCCGCAGCTTCTTCTGGACTTTCAGTTTTTACTTCTTCTATAACCTCGGTCGTTATTTCATTGCCATCTTCAAGATATGTACGAAGGAATTCTCGAATTTCAAGGACAATTTCATCCCATTCAGCGACATCAAATTTGGTGATAGAAATATAATTGGTATCCATAAACACTTCTTTTACAAAAGGAAAGTGAAAAAGCTTTTGAGCCAAAGGAGCATGGGTAGTCTCGTCTATGGTTTTGTATTCAAAGATTTGCTCTACGAGTTTTTTGTTTGCAACAAATTTCATTACTCCTGGGTTTGGAGTGCTTTCTGCATAAATAGTGATTGGTACTTTCTTTAGCGGTTGCGTTTCATTCATAACAATCCCACCTTTATTCAGGTAATTTTCTATTTCTAGGGATACATCTTCCAAAACATCTTTCCATTCCAAAATATTGAAACGCTCAATTTCTAGAGCTTCTTTTTTAAGTATAACAGATTTTACAAAAGGTAGGTAGAACATTTGTTGAACCAAAGGCGCATCTTTAGCTTCATCTATATTATTGTATTTAGATGCCTGAACTATTTCTAGTGCTGGCGAAAGTTCAAATCGAGCAATAGTTTGGTCTTGAGTTTGTGAAGGCGTTACGGTATATGTGGTCATTGCAAATTTTTTACAAAAATACACAAAACATCAATCTCTCGGAACGTTTTAGTGTGTTTCATTTTTATGAAAGTAGTATCTTCGGTTAAAAGAAAATCATGCTCATCAAAACTGTCCGCGGTTTCACTCCCCAGTGGGGATCTGACTGCTTCGTTGCAGAAAACGCAACCCTCATAGGAGATTTAATCATGGGAGATCAATGCTCGGTATGGTATCAGGCTGTGATTCGAGCAGATGTAAATGCAATTCGAATAGGGAATCGAGTTAATATTCAAGATGGAGCCGTAATTCATGCAACCTACGAAAAGGCAGCAACTATAATTGGAGACGATGTTTCAATAGGCCACAATGCCATTGTTCATGGGTGTACTTTAAAAGACAGTGTGTTGGTCGGTATGGGAAGTATCATCATGGATAATTGTATTGTCGAATCCAATAGTATAATTGCAGCTGGAAGCGTTGTTACTCAAAACACCCATGTTCCTGAGGGAACCATCTTTGCTGGAATTCCTGCTCGAAAAATAAAAGATATAGATCCTAAATTACAAAAAGGTGAGATTGAACGTATTGCTAAAAATTATTTAATGTATTCCAGCTGGTTTAAAACAGATTCGAAGTAAGCGACAGTATTTCTGTTTCTTTTGGAATAAAACGCATCAATGTTGAGTTTTTTGCAGAACTGAAATACCGAATATTTCCTGTTTCTTTGGTTTGACAGATCAGTTGATTTTTTTCTAAGATTCGATGGGTTTGTTTTGCAACTGCTTCTGCACTATCAATAATCTGAATATTACTTGGAAGTATTTTTTTAAGCAAAGGCAACAGGAATGGGTAATGTGTGCATCCCAAAACAAGTGTATCCATTTCTTGCTCTAGCATAGGATTTATATAAGAACGCACAAGTTTAGTGAGCTTGGGATTGTCTAATGAACCCGTTTCTATAGCCTCTACTAATCCACTACCAATTTGCTCTATAACAAGAATATCTTGTGTAAAAGCTGCACTGGTCTTAGCGAACAATGCGCTACTGAGGGTGCCTTGGGTTGCTAAAACACCTACAACCTTAGTTTTACTCTTTAGCGCTGCTGGTTTAATGGCTGGTTCAATTCCTATGAAAGGAATGGAGTAGGTAGCTCTTAAGGTTTCGATTGCATTTGTTGTCGCCGTATTACAGGCAACGATTATAATTTTACAACCTTTATCGATCAAGGATTGAACTACAATGTTACAACGTTCTGTTATTTCTTCTTTGCTTTTTCCACCGTAAGGGGCATGCGCATCATCCGAAACATAGAGAAACTGTTCGTGTGGTAATATGAATTGTAGTGCTGGTAAAAGTGTTAATCCGCCTACACCAGAATCGAATACGCCAATAAAAGAATTTCTATTTGTTTTCATGGTAAAAAAAAACTGCCTTATATTAATATAAGGCAGTCTAGATTTGTGTGGTTAGGATGTTCTTCTAGAATCCTAATTCAGCTTTTACGTCAGCCATTAAGTCTTTTCCTTTAGACATAATTACACTTCCGCCTGCACTTGCATCAAGAACGTAGTCATAACCTTGAGCTGAAGCAATTCTTTCAATAGCTGCTCTTGCTTTTTCGTATAAAGGACGCATCATTTCACCTTGTTTTTTCTGCAAATCTTGTGCAGCAGTTTCACGATACTTTTGAATGTTTTGTTGCATACTCTCTAATTCTGTTTGACGTGCTTGGTTGGTTACGTCCGTTTGGTTAGCTGCATCTGCAGAATACGATTGAGCTTTAGTAGTAAACTCTTTGTATGTGTTTTCAATTTCTTTAGTGTATGTTTCTTCAACTGCTTGAAGTTGTTTTTGTGCAGCGATAACTTCTGGCATTTCACTAATCAATTTTTGAGTGTCAATGTGAGCAATCTTAGACTGTGCAAAAGTAGCAGTCAAAGGCAATGCAATCATTAAGGTAGCAAGTAAAAGTGATTTTAAATTCTTCATTGTTTTAAATTTATTTGAGAATATTATTAATTCTTTTTTAGTTTTTTAACTTGTTCTTTGGCTTTATTAATTTGTTCTTTTCTTTTATTGAGTTGTGCTTTTCGATCTTCAATTCGATCTTGAGCATTTATTTTTCTCAAAACTAGGTCGCTAATATCGTAATTTTTTGCGGAATATAACATAACCAAGTCCGAAGATCTGTCGAAAATGAAATCATATTTTCTTTCTTGCGCTATTTCACGTACAATTCCCAATACACGATCCTGAATCGGCTTTAAAAGTTTAGACTTTTGAAGCATCAAAGCACCACCTGGTCCAAATTTCTGTGTTTGTAGATTTACAATATCATTTGCAAAACCATTGATTTCTTGTTCGCGATCCGAAATTAGGTTTGGAGTTAACAATGCTTTTTCTGCATTGAGGGCATCCTCTAGCTTTTTTAGCTGTAATTTCTGTAATTCAATTTCCTTTTTCCACGATTCAACTTTCTTATTCAGCAGTTGATTTGCAGTTTTGTATTCATCTACATTTTCTAAAATTACATCCATATCGATATAACCTATACGAACTCCACGTTGTGCCCAATTGATTTGTGTACACAACAAGGTTAGGAAAAGTAGGAAGGAGCTAAATCTTTTCATTTTAGAATTGTTGTCCAATTATAAAGTGTGTTTCCCATCCGTGAGGACTTGTGTCTTGCGCATTTGCAGCGTCGAATCCATATCCGAAATCGATTCCTAAGAGACCAAAGGCGGGCATGAAGATTCGTATCCCGGCCCCAGCAGAACGCTTAGAATTGAACGGGTTGAAATCACTGAAGCTATTGTATCCATTACCAGCTTCGAGAAAACTAAGCGCATATATAGAAGCACTTGGTTTGAGTGTAATTGGGTATCGAAGTTCCAAAGAGAACTTATTGTAAATCGTAGATCCGTCGTTGGTCGATAAAGATTGATTCTCGTATCCTCGTAAGGCAATCGTTTCTCTCCCATCGAGCGAGTAGTTAGCCATTCCGTCACCCCCAAGGTAGAAACGTTCAAACGGAATTGCACCACGGTCTTTATTGTAAGTTCCTAAGAATCCAAAATCAGCTTGTGTTTTTAACACTAATTTTCCGATGATACGAGAGTACCAAGTTCCATTGAATTTGATCTTATAGAATTCTAACCAACGGAATTTTTCTTGATCGATTTTGGCTTGATCTGCAACCAATTCTCCTGCGGCATTTAGCGTTTTGTATTCTGATAAGTTTTCTAGATTAGCATAATCGGTATCATTGAATAAGGAAAACGGCGGGGTGAATTTCGCACTAATCAAAAAACTTGATCCTCCAGTTGGAAAAATCGGATTCACAGAGGTGTTGTTACGAGCAAGTGAAACGGTATAGGCTATGTTGTTTGATTCTCCATTTCCAAACGTAAAGAGACCTGTAAAATAATTCTGTAAGTTATAGTATTGAAACGATACTGCTTGTGAAAGTGTGAAAAAATCGTCAGGCACACGTAATCTTTTTGCAAGACCTACAGTAATACTACTGATCTGAAAGGATTGACTTTTATCGGCTCTCTGTGTGAAATAGTCATATCGAAACTGATTTGTTCTCGAAAGGGAAGTAGAAAACTGAACCGGTTGTCTTCCTCCGAGCCAAGGCTCTGAAAACGAAAAACTATAGGTGTTGTAGAATTGACTTGCCTGCAAACGAAGACTTAGCGATTGACCATCTCCAGAGGGTACAGGTTTGTAAGACTTTTTGTCAAAAATATTACGCATCGAAAAGTTGTTGAACGATAGACCAAGCGTTCCGATGAAACCTCCGCCACCATAACCTCCTTGCAGCTCAATTTGACTGGCTCCAGATTCTTCTAATCCAAAC
The DNA here is from genome assembly GCA_018608425.1 of Flavobacteriaceae bacterium. Taxonomy (GTDB): domain Bacteria; phylum Bacteroidota; class Bacteroidia; order Flavobacteriales; family Flavobacteriaceae; genus Arcticimaribacter. Next base: position 35,327 of record JABAZL010000167.1, on the reverse strand, counting down.
TCGATATCAACAGTACCTGCATTGGGATCAACGTTTTTAAAATCCGGATTGATTTGTTCAGCATCGAAAAAACCTAGTTGCCCTAATTCTCTTACGGTACGGACAACTTTATCTTTACTGTAAAGCTCTCCTGGCTTGGTTCGCAATTCTCTAAAGATCACATGATCATTGGTTTTGTCATTTCCGATTACCGTAATTTTGTTAAAGGAAGCAAGCTTTCCTTCGGTCACTCGAATCTCAAAATTGATGGTATCATTTTCGGCACTTACTTCAACGGCGTTGATGTTGGAGAAAAGATAACCGCTGTTCTGGTATAAATTAGTAATGTCGTTACCATCTGGCTTGGTGTCGTCTGCAATTCTTTCTTTCAAAAGAATACCATTGTAGGTGTCTCCTTTTTTAATCCCTAAAACAGAAGCAAGGATACGGTCGGTATAGGCAGCGTTTCCGAGGTACTTGATGTCTCCAAAGTAATATCGATTACCTTCTTCTAATTTCAGCTTAATTGCAAGATCTGTATTATCAGCATCGATTATGGTATCTGATAAAATACGAGCATCTCGATATCCTTTTTCTTTGTAAAAATCAATTAATGAAGTTAAATCTTCTTTGTAATCTTTACTGATGTATTTTGATTTTTTCCAAAAACGGAAAATATTTTTCTTCTTGGTATTTTTGAATTGAGCTGCTAGCTTCTGAGTACTAAATTTCTCAACACCCTCAAAATCAATTGATTTAATTTTAACACGATTTCCTCGATCGATATTAACGACCATTTTCAATACGTTTTGTGCAGTAGAATCTGGAATTGTATTGAGAACTACTTTAGTGTTGAGGTAGCCTTCTTTTTTGTATTTATTTACAATGTAGTTTTTGGTGTTGGTTAAAAAACTTTCGGAGAGTTTTTTGCCTTTTGTCAATTCAGTATCTTTTATTAAAGATTCTGCTTTATTTTTTTTAACACCAACAATTTTGACGTCTGAAAGCGTGGGTAGTTCTGCAATTTCAATTTCAAGCGTAATTAGATTCCCCTTGATGTCTGCTATATAAAAATTGATATCACTGAAAAGATCTAAATTCCAAAGCTTTTGAATTATCGAGCTAACCTCTTCTCCTGGAACTTGAATGGTTTGCCCTTTACGCAGTCCACTGTATGAAATTACAGTCTTTGCACTATAGCTCTTCAGTCCCGTTACTTTGATAGAGTCAATAGTGTATTTCTTTGACGTTTCGTAAGCTGAGGGTGCAACAGCTGGGACTTGAGCATTGACGGCTGTACCGCCCAATAACATTACTAATGATATAAGTATAAGTAATATGTTGTTGTAAGAAGGCTTAAGCCTTGAGTTGTTCGCTTGTTTTTCCAAATCTACGTTCTCGTTTTTGGTAATTATGTATTGCTAGATGTAATTGTGATTCATCAAACTCGGGCCAAAGTACTTTAGAAAAATAAAGCTCCGCATAGGCTATTTTCCAGAGCAAAAAGTTGCTGATTCTTTGCTCACCACTAGTTCGAATTAATAAATCTACATCAGGTAAATTTCGCGTGTAAAGATGCTTATTTATTATGGTTTCATCAACATTTTCAGGAGAAATTATATTATTTTTAACTTTAATCGCAATCTCCCTAAACGCTTGAGTAAGTTCCTCTTTGCCACCATAATTCAGGGCTAAGGTTAGGGTCATCCCAGAATTGTTTTTTGTCTTTTCTATGGTCTCATTTAATTCAGCTTGAACAGCTTCTGGGAGTGCACTTAAATTTCCAACAGCATTTAACCGAATATCGTTCTGAACCATTTGATTCAACTCTTTCCGTAATGATTTGACTAACAGATTCATTAAGGTGTTCACCTCAGTTTGAGGTCGCTTCCAGTTTTCAGTAGAAAAAGCAAAAAGGGTAAGGTTTTTTATCCCCAAACGTGCAGACTCTTCAACAATCTTTTGAACCGCTTTGACTCCACTTCTATGGCCAAAAAATCGATTTTGCCCTTGGGCTTTCGCCCAACGTCCATTCCCATCCATTATAATGGCAATATGTTCGGGTATATTAGTTCGTTCAATGTTCATTATTTTTCTTTACAATAACATGGTAATCGCCCAAAGGTAAAACTTAATGTTAAACCAGTAAAAACATACCAGTCATTATTATAAAGTGCACCGTGTTTGAAATTTGGATTTGCTTCAAATTCATCAACTGGATTACTGCCATCTAGGTTGTCTGTCAGTGCATACCGAGCTCCAATCTCAAAACCAAGTACAAATTGTGGACTCAATTTTGCTTTCATTCCTACGGTGAGCGGGATAGAAAACTCAAGGTCTTTGTCGTATTCGGTTAGGATTAAGGGCTGATTTCGGTCAATGTAGAACAAATTATAACGAAAATAGTTCAATCCGAGATAGACATAAGGTGTAATGTAAATCTCCTGATCATGTTGGTTAAAGTCAAAAAAGTTGAATTCTACTCCCGCAGAGAATTCTGTAATCTGATTGGAAACACTTAAAAACGTTCGGAAACGGTTGAGGTCATTTGTATAAAAGTTTTTATTCACTATGTTAGAATAGGAAAAACTCCCTCGAAAAGAATAGCGTGTTGTAATGTTGTATTTATAAATGATTCCAAAGGCCGGTGCTTTTGTATTGATGAATTTTCGAGATCCAATATCACCAATAAGATTGCTACCCCCAAGAAACAGACCTACTTCATGCATTTGAGCGTTAGAAATAAGCGGGAGGAGCACTATACAGCAAATAAGCAAAATTCTTTTCATCAGAATCTGGGAAACGCTAGTGTTTATGGTTCATCCAAAACAAGGATGTTCCTTTACTCTAAACTGCATTTTGATGAAAATATTGCCTAATTTCTAGTGTCAAACCCCCAGAAAAGTTTGTCGCGTAAGGTTTTGAAAAATGCATTGTCGTGAAGTTCGACAGTTGCAAGTGTAAAAGGAGCTTTTTTTACTTGAATACGGGTTTCTTGATTAACCGTTATGATTCTCGAATCCAGAGAAAGTAAGTGATCTTCTCCTCTTCCAGTAACCTCCAGTTCTACAGTGGTAGTGTTGGGTATAATGAGTGGTCGTATGTTGAGGTTATGTGGCGCAATGGGGGTTAGGACAAAACCCGCTGTTTGAGGCGACATGATCGGTCCACCACTACTAAGCGAGTACCCTGTTGATCCTGTTGGAGTCGAAATGATCAGGCCATCGGCCCAATAGGTTGTCAAGGGTTCGTTGTCAAGGCGCGTATTGACACTAATTAAAGAGGCTGTGTTTTTTCGGTTTACACTAATTTCGTTTAAGGCATACGGAAAGGAATCAATCGCTTCATTAGCTTCAGGGAGTTTTACTTCCAAAAGACTTCGGTCGATGATGGAGTACTTATTTTCCCACAATTGTTTTAAACCAACATTCAAAGATTCTTTTTGTAGACTAGTCAAAAAACCCAGCCTCCCAGTATTGATTCCCAGAATAGGAACATTACTGTCTTTTACTGTCATAATTGCTCTAAGCATAGAGCCATCTCCACCTATGCAAAACAAGAAATCAGTATCAAGCGGAAGCGTTTCAAATACAGATGCATACGAAGCCATGTCTGGGTCTTCCAAGAAATGTTCCATTTTAGAATCTACTAGAACGGTTACTTTTCGTTCAAGCAAATGCTCTATTACACCTTGTGCATACCCTCGGGAGTGTTCATTTTGAAATGGGCATATAACCGCAATCTTCATAACGCTATCTTTGTTTCAAAAGTACAAAAACTTATGTACTACTTGTTCTACATTTTTTAAACGTCATATTCTCGAACAATCTCTTGGGATTCATTAGGGGAAGTTTGTAATTTTACAAAAAAAACAATGACCAAGCTCAGTGTTAACATTAATAAAATAGCCACACTTCGTAATTCAAGAGGTGGTAACGCCCCAGACCTTCTGAAGGTAGCTTCCGATTTACAGTCTTATGGTGCAGAAGGGATTACTGTTCATCCTCGTCCTGATCAACGTCATATTCGGTATGCCGATGCACATGCACTTCCAAAGGTAGTTACTACCGAGTATAATATTGAAGGAAACCCAATTCCTGAGTTTGTTAAAATGGTACTCGACATTCGCCCAACACAGGTTACTTTAGTTCCCGATGCTGTTGATGCGTTGACATCGAATGCTGGTTGGGATACCCATGCGAATTTAGATTTTTTAAAAAGCGTAATCCAAGACTTTAAAGCTGCAGGAATTCGAACATCTATTTTTGTTGATCCTGATATCAGAATGATTGAAGGTGCCGTTGCTACAGGGGCAGACCGAATTGAGTTGTATACCGAAGCCTATGCCGATGGATATGCCACAAATGCAGAAAAAGCAATAGCGCCATACGTTCAAGCTGCAATCCGTGCAAACGAATTGAGTTTAGGGATCAATGCAGGACACGACCTGAGTTTAGAGAACATCAAGTTTTTTGCGCAAAACATACCGCAGTTGTTAGAGGTTTCGATAGGCCATGCTTTGGTTTGTGAATCCTTGTATCTCGGGTTTGAAAATGTAATTCCAATGTACCTTCAACGTTTAGCACAATGAAACTTTTACACAGCTTAATACTAGGAAGTGGCGAGCGACACCTGATTGTCTTACATGGTTTTCTCGGCATGGGCGATAATTGGAAAACACACGCCAAAAGATGGGAGTCTCAAGGATGGTGCGTGCATTTGATTGATCAGAGAAATCATGGGCGAAGCTTTTGGTCAACAGAATTCAACTATTCGATTTTAGCGGAAGATTTAAAAACCTATTTAGACCATCATCAAATTCAAAAATGCACCCTTTTGGGTCACTCTATGGGAGGAAAAACAGCTATGTTTTTTGCAACTCAAAATCCAGAATATATTCAGCAATTGCTTGTTGCAGATATAGCACCCAAGACCTATGCTTCCCATCACCAACAAATCTTAAACGGTTTAGCCTCTTTAGATTTTTCAACCCTTCAAACACGTACAGCAGTAGACCAAGCATTATCGGACTATGTGCCTGAAGTTGGCGTTAGACAATTTTTATTAAAAAACATTTATTGGGTAGAAAAAGGGCAACTTGGACTTCGTGTTAATATTGAAGTTTTAAAAGGCGTAGGAACAATCATTGGAACTGGTTTGGAACCACATCAGCAATTTGATGGCCCCACTTTGTTCCTTCGGGGGCTTCAATCGGGCTATATTACCGATGAAGATCGCTTAATTCTTCACCACCATTTCCCAAACAATGTTTTAAAGGATATTGAGAAAGCTGGACATTGGCTGCATGCAGAAAATCCAGTTGCTTTTTTGGAGGCTATTGAATCCTGGTGGAAGTAAAACGAAATTTTCACAGTATTTCTTTAAAATGTGATAATCAACCACAAATTTAAATGCTCCAAAAAGAACTCTTAATTTAGCAATCTAAATTATCAATATGATTCGCTTTGCACAAAAAGAAGACATGTCTTCTGCTTTACGTTTGATACAAGAGTTGGCCGATTTTGAAAATGAACCGGAAGCAGTTGTTGTCACCGAAAATGACCTCATACGCGATGGCTTTGGCCCCAATTCTATATTCCATTGTTTAGTGGCCGAAGATGAAGGTAAGGTTGTTGGAATGGCACTTTTTTACCCTCGATATTCAACATGGAAAGGCCCGACGTTTCATTTAGAAGATTTAATCGTTACACAAAGCCAAAGAGGTAAAGGATTTGGAAAAGATTTGTACACTGCTTTTATTGCTTATGCTGCCGAAAAACAAGTTAAAAGAATTGAATGGGTGGTTTTGGATTGGAATACCCACGCAATGGATTTTTATAAAAGAAGTGGAGCAGATGTTTTGGATGACTGGAAAACAGTTCAAATGGACGAACAGGCTATAGCAGCTTATGTAAAAACGTCCCATTAAGATTATTATATGAGAGTATTTAAATTTGGAGGTGCATCCGTTAAAGATGCTGAAGGTGTTAGAAATGTAGTCGAAGTTCTTAAGAAAGTAGGGCATAAAGACACCCTTATTATTGTGTCCGCAATGGGTAAAACAACCAATGCCTTAGAGCTTGTTGTAGACCATTATTTTAACCAACCAGAAGAATTGTCCAATGCTATTTTAGAATTGAAGCAATTTCATTTACAAATAGTTGAAGCACTTTTTGGTCCACTTTCGGAGCCGATGAATACGAGAGTAGGGGAACTTGTATCAGAATTAAAAAGTTTTTTCAAGCACAACAAATCAACGAACTATAGTTTTGTTTACGATCAGGTAGTTGGTTTTGGAGAGCTACTTTCTACTTCAATCATCAATGCCTATTTGAATCAAGTAGATATTCCATGTGAATGGCTAGATGCTCGAAAGTGTGTAAAAACAGATGCATATTATCGGGACGCTAATTTGGATTGGGAGTTGACCCAAAAAACAATCAATGCGCAGGTTTCCAAAAACAAGCTTGTAATTTCTCAAGGTTTTATAGGGAGTGATGATAATAATTTCACAACCACTTTAGGTCGTGAAGGATCGGATTATACAGCTGCAATTTTTGCATACGCACTCAATGCGGAATCGGTTACTATTTGGAAGGATGTTCCGGGAGTTTTAAATGGTGATCCACGTGTATTTGAAAACACAAAACTGTTGAATCAAATCTCTTATACCGAAGCGATTGAATTGGCGTTTTATGGAGCTTCGGTAATTCACCCAAAAACACTACAACCCTTGCAGCGAAAAGAAATTCCTTTGTATGTACGCTCGTTCTTAAATCCTGAAGGAGCTGGAACATCTGTATCAAAAGGAAAAACGCTTGAACCCCATATTCCGTGCTATATTTTAAAACCCAAACAAGTATTGATCCGACTGTCTTCTTTAGATTTTTCCTTTATGGTAGAAGATAATATCAGTGAAGTTTTTGCTTTACTTTATCAATACCAAATGCGCGTAGATCTGATTCAAAATTCTGCAATTAGCTTTTCAGTTTGCGTCAATAATAAGTACGACAGATTAGAGGAATTGCTTCAGATTCTTCGTTCCAAGTTTAAAGTAACTGTTTTTGAAAATGTAGATCTGTATACCGTTCGTCATTTTGACACTGAAGCCTTGACCACAATAGAAGCTAAAAAGGACAAAATACTGCTAGAACAACGTGCGCAAGAAACCATTCAGTACGTGGTAGAGCAATAATACTAGCCCAAATATTTATCGACAAAAGCTTTACAGTAGTTTTTTATTTCTAATCGTGTAGCTTCAAAAGCAGCTTCAATCTCCGCCTCAGTTCCGTTCAATTTAGATGGATCAGTAAAATTGTGATGTAACTTAAGCAATGCATCTCCTGTGAAAACGGGGCAATTCTCAGCCGCATGATCACATACAGTTAGGATATAATCAAATGTAATCGTATCGTACTCCGAAACTAAATTAGAAGTGTTCTTTGAAAGATCGATCCCAACTTTTCTCATGGTTTTAATCGCTCTTGGATTTACTCCATGGGTTTCTATTCCGGCACTATACACCTCCAATTTTTCTTTTCCAAAATGTTGCATAAATCCGTGAGCTATTTGACTTCTGCATGAATTTCCGGTACAAATAATTAAAAGTTTTTTCATGATTTGTTTTTTATGGATGTTCCAAAAGTAGAACATATTTTTTCTGAAATGATTTGTGCTAATTTTCGATGACTCTCCACGGTCCAACCCGCTACGTGTGGGCTAAGTAAAACGTTTTCTGAGCTTAATAAATAGGAGAAACTGGGGTTGTCTTGTTGGGCCTTAAATATATTTTCAAAGGAACTACTTTCATATTCGAGAACGTCCAATCCGGCTCCGAGGATTTTATTGTTTTTTAATCCGTCGACCAAAGCATCTGTGACTACAGCACTTCCACGAGCGGTGTTGAGTAGCCAAAAATTATTTTTCATTTGATTGATGAATTTAGTATTGATCATTCCAACTGTCAATGAAGTTTGTGGGGTATGTAAACTCAATACATCTGCAGTTGCTTGTAATTCTTCTAGAGAAACTTGAGTTGCAATTCCATCCTCTTCCATGTGCAGGAGGTCATGATAAATGACCTCCTGCACATCAAATCCTTGAAGTTTTTTAGCAAAACTTTTCCCCATAGTTCCATAGCCAATAATGCCTACTATTTTTCCTTCGAGTTCAAGTCCACGATGATGCTCGCGTAACCAATTTCCGTCACGAATACTTTGATCACCACGATGTAATTTATTGAATAAAGAAAGCAGCATACCCAGCGCGTGTTCTCCAACGGCATTGCTATTACCTTGCGGAGCTGCAAAAAGTTGAATTCCTTTTTCTTGTGCTTTCGTTATATCTATATTTTCAACTCCAGCACCAACTCGTCCTATAAATTTTAAACTAGTGGCCTGATCTAAAAAAGCTGCATCGATCGGAAAGCGACTTCGAATGATTAAGCCTTCGAATTGATCTATGCGATTAAGGATTTCTTCTTTTGATTGCTTGTATGCTAGGGTGTTTTTAAATCCAGCCTGAGCTAAATGTTCTAATAAAAGCGGGTGATTTTCATCTACATGAAGCACGTGCATACGTTCAAGCTTAAAATTCTAAAAAAGTTTGAGCAATATAAAAGAAGAGATAGATTCCGAAAATATCGTTAGCGGTAGTAATGAATGGTCCGGTTGCAATTGCAGGATCAATCCCTCTTTTATTAAGAATGATTGGTACAAAAGTACCGATCAAAGCAGCAACAATAATAACGCCCATCATGGAGCCAGCTACGGTTAAGCTCAGAATCAATTCTTGGCCCATTATCCAGCCGAAAATCACCAGTACAACTGCTAAGAAAAATCCATTGATAAGGCTGAGACCTACCTCTTTGATGAGCCTACTTATCAGCGAACCTTTTACAACGTCATTGGCAAGACCTTGTACAATAATAGCTGAAGACTGAACGCCAACATTTCCTGCCATTGCAGCTATTAGTGGAGTGTAAAAGAATAAACTTCTTACGCGCGGCTGTGTCATGATGGCTTCAAAATCTCTAAGGATAAATACACTTCCCAAACCCCCAAGTAAGCCTAAAAATAGCCAAGGTAAGCGGGCTTTCGATAATTCAAAAATAGTGTCATCAGCTTCAACATCGTTCGAAATACCAGCAGCCAATTGATAATCTTTATCAGCTTCTTCTTTAATTACATCAACAATATCGTCAATCGTAATTCTGCCCAATAATTCGTTTTTGTTGTTTACAACTGGAATGGCTTCTAAATCGTATTTAGACATGATTTTAGCTACTTCTTCCACATCTTCATCGACCTCTACAAAATCAACTTTTGGGATATAAATATCTTTAACTTTTGCTTTGGAGTTGGCAGTCAAAAGGTCTTTTAAGGAGAGCCTTCCGATGAGTTTGTTTTTGTCGTTTACCACATATATCGAATGAACACGAGTAACGTATTCTGCCTGTGCACGCATTTCATTTACGCATTTGAGTATACTCAAATCCTCTTGAACCTTAACCAATTCTTTGGCCATTAGTGCTCCGGCTGTATTCTCTTCATAGGTTAGCAGTTCACGAATGTCTTTCAAATGCTCGCTGTCAGAGATCTCGGACATTACCTTTTCCTGTCTTTCTTCTGGGAGTTCAGCAATAAGGTCAGCCGCATCATCGGTATCGAGTTCTTCAATCTCTTCTGCAATTTCCTTGGCGGAAAGTTGCGTTAAGATTTTTTCTCGGAAATCCTCATCAACTTCTGCTAGGGCATCAGCTGTTTTTTCACTGTCTAAAAGTTTAACAAGATAAATGGCATCATCGACCGAGAGACTTTCTGCAATTTCTGCAATATCTGCATAATGAACATCTGCTAGTTTGCGCACCAATTGTTTATCCGATCGTTTTTCAACAAGGGATTGGATGTGTGTTAAGGTGTCTTTATCAAGAAGAAATTTGGCCATCTTCGATTTTTTGTGTCAATGCTATAAAATCGTCTCCCGAAAGTTTTTCTGGACGCAAGTCAAAGATACTATCTTCTGTAATATTTAAGGGTAGTTGTAGTGTTTTTAAACTGTTACGAATGGTTTTTCTCCTTTGTTGAAAACTCATTTTTACAATTTTAAAAAGAAGTTTTTCATTACATGACAAGCTATAGTTTTCTTTTCGCTTGAGGGTGAGTACACCAGAATCTACTTTTGGTGGTGGACTGAATACGTTTGGAGGCACCGTAAATTCATAAGTAGCGGTATAGAACAGTTGTGCTAAAACAGACAATATTCCATACTTTTTCGTCCCTGGGAGTTCACAGATACGTTCTGCAACTTCCTTTTGAAACATGCCCGAAAAAAACGGAATCTGTTCTCTGTTTTCGATTGTTTTAAAAACAATTTGTGTTGAGATATTATAAGGGAAATTTCCAATAATTGCGAAGGATTCCTCACCAAAAAGCGCGTTTAAGTCATACTTCAAAAAATCCCCTTCTATGATGTTTTGGTGTTGTAGTGGATACTTGTTTTTAAGGTAGGCTATTGAATCTCGATCAATCTCAATGAGGCGTATATTGCCTTTTTCAAACGGAAGGTATTGTGTTAGTACGCCCATTCCAGGACCTATTTCAAGCACTTTGGCGTAAGTGTCAAAGCGAAGCGTTTTGGTGATTTTTTCCGCAATGCTGAGGTCATTTAAAAAATGTTGACCTAGTTTTTTTTTGGCCCGTACAGCTTTCATTAAAGGACAATTATTTGTTCTAGTTCCGTTCTAAACGATAGAATGCGTTCACCAAATTTGTCAAGCGCGTGTTTTTTGAGTCGATCGGCATCCTCTTTTTGATAACGTTCAAATGCTGTTCGATCAGAACAGTGATATTGTGTAGCATAGCTAACACCTCCCGAGTCATTCTCTGTAATTACCTTAAAGATTATTGCTTTCTTGAATTTCCCAGTTTGTATCATTTGCGGAATATGTTCCTCATTCATCCACTCCAGCCATCGACTTTCGATGTTTGGTTCTACATGTGTGGTTACGTTGTATATAAACATATAATGTTTTTAGGAGATCAAATCAAAGCCAGTATAGGGAACAAGAGCTTTTGGGATTTTAATCCCTTCTGGTGTCTGGCAATTTTCTAATATTCCGGCAAGTACCCTTGGAAGAGCCAATGAGCTTCCATTGAGTGTGTGCACCAAATGTTTGCTTCCGTCTTTAGCTTTGTATCTTAGGTGTAAACGTTCCGATTGAAACCCTTCGAAAGTAGAAACTGAGCTGATTTCTAGCCAGCGATCTTGCGCGGTTGAAAACAACTCAAAATCATAAGTTAAAGCAGCGGTAAAACCGAGATCGCCTGCACAAAGACGTAAAATGCGGTAAGGTATTTCAAGTTCAATAAGAATAGCACGAATGTGGTCTACCATTTCCTTCAGAGCAGCTTCTGAGCGTTCAGGTTTTTCTAAGCGGATAATTTCAACTTTGTCAAACTGGTGTAAACGGTTTAATCCGCGAACATGAGAACCATAGCTTCCTGCTTCTCTCCTGAAGCAAGGAGTATATCCCGTTAGACAAATAGGAAGTTGTTTTTCATCTAAAAGTTCATCTCTAAAAATATTGGTAAGCGGAACCTCTGCGGTAGGGATCAGGTACAAATCGTCACCGGTTACATGATACATTTGACCTTCTTTGTCGGGTAATTGTCCCGTTCCGTAACCCGAAAGTTCGTTAACTAAATGCGGTACTTGAGTTTCTTGATATCCTGCAGCGGTGTTTTTATCTAAAAAATAATTAATCAACGCACGTTGTAAGCGAGCACCTTTACCAGTATATACAGGAAAGCCTGCGCCAGTTATCTTACTTCCAAGTTCGAAGTCGATGAGGTTGTATTTTTTAGCTAACTCCCAATGCGGTAGCGCATCTGGAGAAAGATCAGGGATAGTGCCACCACGTTCTGTTTCAATATTATCTTCTTCGGTTGCTCCAGCAGGGACAATGTCTTTAGGCGTATTGGGAATTTGAAGACGAAGTGCTCGTAATTGAATTTCGGTTTCTTGCAACAACTCTTGTAGGCCTTTGGAGCTTGACTTGAGTGAAGCCGAACGTTCTTTCAAACCTTGCGCTTTCTGAGCTTCTCCGTTCTTGAATAGTAGCCCAATTTCTTTTGCAAGACTATTGGCTTCTGCAAGTTGCTGGTCCAATTCTGTTTGCGTTTTTCTTCGAACTTCATCCAATTCGAGTAATTGGTTTATAAGTTCAGCGCCCTTGAAATTTCTTTTTTCAAGCGCTTTTAGAACGGCTTCTTTATGTTCTCTGAGGTATTTTAATTGTAGCATAAGTCCAATGATATCGTATTACAAATGTATTGTTTTAAGGTTAGTCTTCTGATTTTTCAGAATCAAATAACCCGATGCATATTTTTTTATCTTTTTGAAGTTGTTTTTGAAGTCCTTCTAAAGAATCAAATTTTTGCTCTTCTCTTAGTTTACTTCGTATTTCTATGGCCAAAGTTTGTTGGTAAATATCCTTATCGAATTCAAAAAAATGAACCTCAATTGTCTTGGTATCTCCCCCTACGGTTGGTCGAATTCCAATATTCATCATTCCAAAAACAAGTTTCCCATCAATTACGGATTGAACGCGATAAACACCGTTCGGTGGGCAAAGCTTATAGGCTTCTTTTATTTCAATATTGGCAGTAGGAAAGTCAATTGTGCGACCTAAGCCAGCTCCTTTGGATACGGTTCCCGTTAGCAAATAGGGTCTATCCAAGTAGGTGTTTACCATTTCTAAATCCCCTTCGACCAAGGCTGTTCTTATTTTTGTAGAGCTAATGTTTACAGATGAAATTTCCTGCGCAGGAATCTCTTCTACTTCAAAGTCGTACACGGTACTGAATTGGTACAAGTCTTGAATCGAAGCTTCTCGATTCCTGCCAAAACGATGATCGTATCCAATGATTACTTTGGAGATTTTAAAAGTGTTGACCAGTAAATCTCGTGTAAACTCTAAAGGAGTTAATCTCGAGAATTCTTTTGAAAAAGGATGAATAACAAGGATATCTATTCCTAAGGAGGCAAGTATTTTCTGTTTTTCTTCGAGGGTATCGATTAGTCGAATAGAACTGTCTTTCTGAAGAACCATTCGTGGATGTGGAAAAAAAGTAAGGACTACTGCGAGGTGTCTTTTTTCTTTGGCTTGAGAAACTAAATTGCGGATGATTTTTTGATGTCCAATATGGACACCATCGAAGGTTCCAATGGTTAAAAGACTGGGTGTGTCTTCTTTATAATTCTCAATGTCAGATATGATTTTCACTAAAAACAGTTGTATTTTGGTATGCGCTACAAAACTATGATTTTTAGACTTAAATAAAGGGTATAATTATTGTATGTTTGAAGGAGTACTAAATTTAATTTCCTTGTGAAGAGTCAAATCGTATTATTTTTATTTTTTCTGACGATATCATTTTCGGTTAAAGCTCAAGATCTTTGGACTTTCGAAAAAGATACGCAAGGTTTTTCTAAAGGAATTGGTTTTGATAGCAACAATTATATTCATACGGTATCTTTAGATCGAGATCAATTGGACGCTTTTATTTCTAAAATTGACTCGCCATCTAGTTTTTCTAAAACGAAACGAACAACCATTGTTTTTCCAAACGAGTCTGGTAAGTCTGAAAAATTCAGTGTACGTGAGGTAAGCTTACTCTCTTCTGAACTATCTAAAGAACATCCAAACATTAAAACCTTTGTCGGGACAAGTTTATCACGAAAAAATGTTCATGCGCGCTGGAGTATTTCTCCTTTGGGAGTAAACGCAATGATTGATTCTCCAGAAGGGCAGTTTTTTTTACAACCTGATCGGAGTGGAGATAAAAACAAGCACCTTTTTTATAAACGAAATGGAACGCTTTACGATGATTTTGAACCCCTGAATTGTTTAGTGTCTTCAGGTAAAAACACAGAAAACAGTAAAGTTCAGGGTATAATTCAAAGCAAACAAGCTGCGAAACTCTCTTCAGACCAAACCCTGAAAACGTATCGTATTGCAGTTTCTGCAACAGGAGAATTTACCCAGTTTTGGGGAGATGATGACGATACAAACGGAACAAACAAAGAGGATGCTTATGCTAAGATAATTAGTACAATCAACCGAATCAATCAGATTTTTCAAATCGACTTGGGCGTGCAACTTCAGTTGGTTTCTGATGTAAACTTGTTGTACGATGACCCCGATACAGACCCCTATGGGAATGATTTCAACGAAGAAATCCAAGAAACACTAACCGACTCTATTGGAGAGGCAAATTACGATATCGGACATTTATTTGATTTTGGAACTCCCGATGGCAATGCCGGAACGGTTGGAAATGTATGCCGAGATCGATTTAAAGGTTCTGCCTATACGTCTCACCCTTTTGTTGACACTTCAGGAACAGGAGCTTTTTTGAATGATTATTTTGATATTGACTTTGTAGCACACGAAATAGGACATCAATTTGGTGGGTACCATACCTATTCACATCAAACAGAAAGCGCCGGAGTGAATAGCGAACCAGGAAGTGGTTCGACTATTATGGCTTATGCTGGTGTAACTGAAGATGATAATATTCAAAATCACAGCGACCCTTATTTTCATTATTACAGTATTAAAAACATTAGAGATTATTTGGCTAGAAACAGTTGTCAAGCAACTAGCTCCATTGTGAATCAACCCCCACAGGTTACCGCTGGTCAAGAAGTAAATATTCCCAAAGGAACAGCCTATATATTAGAGGCAATAGCTTCTGATCCAGATGATGATTCGTTGACCTATTGTTGGGAACAACTGAATAGTGGCTTAGTTACACGCGAAAACTTTGGCCCTTATAATCAATCGGGATCTAGCAATCGATCCTTTTCACCTACCAATTCTCCAATTCGAACAGTCCCTTCCATGTCCAGAGTTTTGACAAATCAATTGGTTCAAACGAATCCACAATTTCCAAACGACTGGCAAACAGTTTCTTTGAATAGTAGAAGGCTACTTTGGGGAGTAACAGTTCGTGACCGATCGGAAACAAGTTCTACTAGTGTGGGCCAAACGGATCAAGATTCACGAATAATAAATGTGCTTGAACGTGCCGGTCCATTCGAGATTACCTCGCCAGCCACCAATACTATAATTTGGCAAACTGGAGCAAATGAAGTGATCTTATGGGATGTTGCAAATACAGATCAAGCTCCAATCAATACGGAAACGGTATCGATTTATTTGTCTTCAGATAATGGTCAAAATTTCGACACTCTATTGGCATCAAGCACACCCAATGACGGTCGCTTTGACTTAGTTGTGCCTGCCAACATCAATTCTTCAAATGTTCGAATTAAAATTGTTCCTGATAACGGAATTTATTTTGCAGTAAACAACTATCGTTTTAGTATTCTTGAGCGCCTCTTTGCGACTCCTTTTCAAGAGCTTTCTAAAAAAGCCTGCGACAACGAACCCATATCATTTAATTTCACACTCAATCGATATCAAGAATTTGAAGGCGATGTAGATCTCACTTTGACTAATGTCCCAACGGGGATTGCTTATTCGATTAATACGGTTTCATCTACAACCGATCAGCAACAAGGAACCATTAGTCTTACGAAAGCATCCAACATAACCCCTGGTGTTTATTCAATGACTTTAGTTTCAAGATCAGGATCGGTCGAAGCCCAGCAAACTTTTCAATACACCCATCAACAAAGTACTGTTCAAACTCCAGTTGAATTGAGTCCGAACGCATCTGACGGCGTCCAATTGATAAAGCCACTTTTTAGCTGGTCTCCAGATGAAAACGTAGATCAGTTTATTGTTGAATTATCTTTGTCCAATACGTTCGATTCAATTGTAGTTTCTTCAACAACTAAAGCCTCTAACTTCATTCCTTTAGAAAATCTTCCTAGCGAAACAACGTTCTATTGGAGGGTTAAAGGAACTAACGGCTGTGGAGAAAGTAATTATTCCGAAGTTCAAAACTTCATCACTGATTTACTCGATTGTAGCCCAATTGTTGCAGTAAACCTCCCCATAAATTTAATAGATGCGAGTTTTGTCCAAAGTGGCATTTCGTTTGCCGATGTTTATATGGCGAATGATTCTGTCATAAGTGATGTTAATATCGAAGTGAGTATTCAGCATACGTATTTGTCCGACATGATCCTTTCGTTACTTGCACCCGATGGTACAGAAGTGATTTTAGCACGCAACATTGGTGGGGCTAGCTCCAACTTTGTGAATACTATTTTCGATCAAGAAGCAACGAACTTGACAGAAAATGGTTCAGCACCCTTTACAGGTTCATTTCTTCCAACAGAAGACTTAAGTGTGTTTAACGGACAATCTTCATTTGGTCTTTGGAGACTGAAAGTTGAAGATGTTGGGGCACAAGATACCGGAAGAATTATACTCTTTAATATCAACTTTTGTGTAAATGGAGCTATTCTAGAAAATGATGATCCCGATTTAATACCAAATGTTACGGATAATTGCCCTCTCGTAGCAAATCAAGATCAAGCCGATGCCGATGCCGATGGACGAGGTGATTTATGCGATGTAGATACCTTTAATAATTTTATACTTTCAAAAATTGATGAAACCTGTGTTTCGAGAAACAATGGTGCGATTCAAATTAGAGCAACTGCATTTGCCGATTATACTGTTCAAGTTACTGGACCGAACGGCTTTTCAAATGACTATAAGTTTACAACGAACACCTTGAGCATTCTAAACCTCCAAAGTGGAGACTATCTCCTTTGTATTGGTGTTGCTGATGACCCAAGTTTCGAACGATGTTTTATAGCTTCAATAGAGGAACCTGAGCCTCTACAAGTTACTTCCTTTGTAAATGAAAATGATTTGAGTTTGTCCTTATCGCTCAATGGGGCATCTCGCTATAAGGTTACGGTAAATAATCAAGAAACAAGCATTCAAAGTAAATCGCTAATCAATTTACCTCTGAGAAAAGGGTTGAATACGATCGAAGTTACTACAGATTTAAGTTGCCAAGGCTCCTTTAAAAAAGAAATTTATATTGCTATAGACTCCGTTTTATATCCAAATCCAGTTCAAGAGCAGGCTTATGTTTTAATTGGGGGTACAGCTTCTACAATTCAATATATAATCTATGATATTCAGGCTAATATTCTTTTAGATAAAAAAGTTCAACTGGAAGGTAGTGATAGGAAAGTTCCAATTGATATGAGCTTGTTGCCTAGTGGAAATTATTTACTTAAAATACGCAGTGATCAGAACGAAGAAACCATAAAATTCATCAAACAATGAAACGTAGGTTCCAAAAAATAGCTTCAATTGTTATAGCAGTTCTTCTTTGTACATGCTCTAAGCCATCGATACCAGAACCAGAGGCAGTTTTACTGACAACCCCAGAGAATAGTAATACTTGTTTACCCTTATCTACAACGGCTAGACAGGGAACAATCAATTTTGGTTGGGAAGAGGCTCAAAACACCGACTCATATGAGGTCTTTGTTCGAAATAATATTACACAAACGGAAAAGAGAAAGCCTGCAGATTTGACCAGCACTACGATTACTTTAGACCGAGGAGCTCCTTATAGTTGGTGGGTTATTTCTTCCTCAGAAGCAAGTCCTGTAAATACAAAAAGTGAAGTATGGACTTTTTATTTGGAAGCCCTACAGCAAGAAACTTTTTTACCTTTTTCTGCACAGTTAAATGCACCTTGGGATGATCAAGTTATCGTTTTATCATCAGGATATGTAAACTTACAATGGACTGGTTCGGATTTAGACGACGATATTGCGTATTATCAAGTGTATATCGGAACAGATGCAACTCAAATGCGTCTAGTTCAAGACAACCAAGTGACTTCAAGTTATTCAGCGTTATTGGATGTTGGACAAACCTATTTTTGGCAAATCATCACGATCGATCAGCGCGGAAATAAATCGCAATCAGAAATTCGCAGTTTTATAACTTCCTAAGAGCCGTTAAACTGATTCATAGCAGTTTGGATTCCTTGGGAAACAAAAGACACAATCTGTTCTTTTGTTTTTTTAATTCTCAGTGGCATCGCATCAAGCTCTTGGTCCGACCATTTCCCCAACACAAAGTCTACCGTATTATACCCTTTTTCGTCACTTTGTATACCAAAACGAATCCGAGGATAATTCGGAGTATTCAATTGCGCTTGAATGTCTTTAAGTCCATTATGACCTCCATCACTTCCTTTGGGTTTTAGGCGAATTGTACCAAAAGTCAAGTTCAAATCATCGGTTATTATAAGGATATTTTCTAGCGGAATATTTTCTTTTAAAGCCCAATATCGAACTGCTTTACCACTAAGATTCATTAAGGTTGATGGTTTTAATAAAAGCATCGATTTACCTTTGAATCGAGTTTTGCAAATGGCACCATAACGTTGATCTTCAAAAGCTAAATCTCGTTCTTCAACAAAACTATTTAAAACCTTAAATCCAATATTATGTCTGGTATTGTAATAAGGAGCACCAATATTGCCTAGGCCAACAATTAAAAATTTTTTCAAAGGGTCTTCTTTTGGTTTATCCGTTCGTTTAAAAAGTTTTTTAAAGTAATTCATTCTTTAATAAAGTATAAAGATAAAAAAAGCATCTGTTGAAAATCAACAGATGCTTTTTTAAACGATTCAAAGAAAATGCTTATTCAGCAGCTTCAGTTGCAGTTTCTTCAGTTGCAGTTTCTTCAACATCAGCTTCTTCTTTTATAGCAGCTCTAGAAGTTCTAACCTGACAAATAACAGTATTGTCTGGGTGAACAAAAGTAAAGTTTTCTGATTCGATTGAAGAAGTAAACAATTTACCTCCTAATTCAAGAGCTGAAATATCAGCGATGATTACATCAGGAAGGTTACTTGGTAAAGCACGTACACGAAGTTTACGCTTGTTAAGAACCAATGTCCCACCATTTACAAGTACACCAGGAGCTGATCCTTGTACTTCTACTGGAATGTTCATTGAAATCTCTTTGTCATCTTTTAACTCATAAAAGTCAACATGAAGAATTCTATCACTTACTGGGTGAAATTGGATGTCTTGAAGGATTGCATTGACGGTTGTTTTGTCGTCAAGCGTAAGCACAACTGTGTGTGCATTTGGAGTATAAACGAGTTTGCTGAAACCTAGTTCTTTCGCTGCAAAATGTACGGGATTGTTTTCGCCGTATAAAACGCAGGGAACCATACCAGCATTACGTAAGGCTTTTGTTGCTTTCTTGCCTACGCTTTCTCTTTTTGATCCGTTAATTGTAATTGATTTCATTGGTATTTATTTATTGAATTAAACTATAAACTTCGAACTAATTGATTTGTTTTCATGAACCTCACGCATGGTACTCGCGAAAAGATCAGCACAACTCAATACTTTTATTTTTGGGCTTTGTTTTTTTGCAGGAATAGAATCTGTAACGATCAACTCTTCTAGTAACGAGTTTTCGATACGCTCATAAGCGTTGCCAGAAAGTAGTGCATGGGTACAAATTGCACGAACCGAAATAGCGCCCCGATCTCGCATTACTTCCGCTGCCTTGGTTAGTGTTCCTGCAGTGTCAACCATATCATCAACAAGAATTACATTTTTGCCTTTCACATCTCCAATTAATTCCATGTGAGAAATGACATTTGCTTTTTCACGTTGCTTATAACATATTACAACATCACTCTTGAGAAATTTAGAATATGCATAAGCTCTTTTTGAACCACCCATGTCTGGAGAAGCAATGGTGAGATTATCTAGATTCAATGATTTTACGTAGGGTACAAATATTGTTGAGGCAAATAAATGATCTACTGGCTTTTCGAAGAACCCTTGAATCTGATCTGCATGTAAATCCATGGTGATGATTCGAGTTGCTCCGGCAGCCTCAAGAAGGTTTGCAATAAGTTTAGCTCCAATTGGAACTCGTGGTTTGTCTTTTCTATCTTGACGTGCCCATCCAAAGTAGGGCATCACAGCTGTGATGTGACGAGCTGAAGCTCTTTTGGCAGCATCGATCATTAAAAGAAGTTCCATTAAATTTTCAGAACTAGGATGTGTAGAGCCTACTAAAAAAACTCTAGACCCACGAACTGATTCCTCAAAGGAAGGTTGAAATTCACCATCACTGTAGTGTGAAAAGGCAACTTTGCCCATGGGGATTCCAAATATCGTTGCAATTTCTTTTGCAAGGACTTCGCTTTGAGTACAACTAAAAATTTTTGCTTCTGTTTTCACGTGACCTAATTTGTTGTTCAACATTATTTTAGGGAATGCAAATTTATAAATAATTTTAGGTCTGCCACTCTTTAATGCGATTATTTTAGGTAGAAGAAAATTATTTTCTACTTTTGTCATCCGATAGCCTCGATGGCGGAATTGGTAGACGCGCTGGATTCAAAATCCAGTTCTTTCGGGAGTGTGGGTTCGATTCCCACTCGAGGTACAGATTTAAATTGAAAACCCTTGTGTCAACAGGGGTTTTTTAGGTTTATATACAAATGAATTTCGACTTGTTTTTCGGTATATAATTTCTTCCTCAAGCCGAAATCAATCTTTTTGATTTAACCGAATGTTTTGAATCGTTATTAAACAAAAAAACATTTTAACTTCTTAAAAGTTTAATTCAATTAAAAATTATGTACATTGGTAAACCAATTTGGTAATCCAATTTATTATGATCAAACACTTAACATTAAAAGTCACCCTCTTATTTGTTCTTTTTATTGGCTCTATATCTGCCCAAGATCGAGTTATGGTTCAATCCGTGGAGGAATTCAATAGTGCTGTTTCCAAAGCGCAACCCGGTACAACTATTGTCCTAGCCAATGGCGTATGGCAAGATGCCGAACTTCTTTTAGAAGGAAATGGAACTGCAGATGCACCCATTAAACTTACGGTTGAAGAAAAAGGTAAAGTAACATTGGAAGGACAGTCATACCTTCAGATTGCAGGAGAATTTTTGCATGTAGAAGGTTTAGTTTTTAAAAATGGATATACACCCACCAATGAGGTGATTTCTTTTCGCAAGAACAGCAAGCTGCTGGCAAATAATTCACGTTTGACTAATTGTGTAATCGATAATTATTCTAATCCAGAACGTCACGAACAAGACAGTTGGGTTGCTCTTTATGGGAAAAACAATCGAGTAGATCACAATCATTTTGAAGGAAAGGGAAATCGAGGTGTTACCTTAATTGTTCGATTGAATTCAAAAGAAAGTATTGAAAATAATCATGTAATTGAATCCAATTACTTCGGTCCTCGTCAGAATCTGGGCTCAAATGGTGGGGAAACACTTCGTGTTGGGACCAGTCATTTTTCTATGGAAAAGTCGAATACCCTTGTACAGGGAAATTATTTCGATCGCTGTGATGGTGAGCACGAAATAATTTCTAATAAATGTGATCAAACTACCTACAAGAATAATGTGTTTTTTGAAAGTATTGGAACTTTAACGATGCGTCATGGAGATGAAACCTTGGTAGAAGGGAATGTGTTTTTGGGGAATCGAAAAAGAAACACAGGTGGGATTCGTGTGATCAACGGACAGCAAACGGTTCGTAATAATTATGGCTACGGATTAACAGGCTATCGTTTTAGAGGCGCCTTAGTGGTAATGAATGGTGTTCCGAATTCTCCTTTGAATCGATACTTTCAAGTAGAAGATGCCGTAATCGAAAACAATGTTTTTGTTAATTCTGACCACGTTCAATTGTGTGCAGGGAGTGACGAAGAACGTTCAGCAACACCAATTAATTCGACTTTTACAAACAATACATTTTATTTAGATAAGCCAAGTAAATTGGTTACTGTGTATGACGATATCAGCGGTATAGCTTTTAAAAATAACCGCACCAACCTACCCATTAACCCTGATTTGTCAGAAGGGTTTAAGGTTAAAAAAATGCGCTTGGTCGAGGATAAAAATGGACTCCTGATGCCAGCCATTGGAAGAAAAATAATTAGTCCAAAGTTGGCAGATGTATTACCCACTAAAGAAAATACAGGCACCTCTTTCTATTCAAAAGAAGACAAGCGTATTGCGTTTGAAAGCGGAACAACTCATTCTGTTAAAGCTGGAGTGAATACCCTGTTTGATGCAATTAAGAACTCAAATCCGGGTGATGTTTTGGAATTAGCAGAAAGTGCATCTTACGAATTGACTAAACTACCTTTGATTAAACACCCATTAACAATCCGAGCAGCTGCAAATCAAAAACCACTTGTTCTATGGGAAAAGAAGGCAGCTTTTGATATTGTAAATGGGGGAGAACTTCAATTAAAAGGATTGACTTTTGATGGAGAAAATGCACCCGACGGATCGGGTAACGCTGTGATTAGAACGAGTAAATATTCGATGAATAAAAACTACAGTATTAGAATAGAAGACTGCTCTTTTGATAATCTAGACGTAAACCATTCTTTTGATGTAATTCGTGTATATAAGAATACTTTTGCGGACGAAATTCACATCGAAAATTCAACCTTCAATAATATTACTGGACATGTAATGGCGTTAGATCGTGAAACAGACGACGTAGGAATTTATAATGCAGAGTATGTGACCCTGATCAATAATCATTTCTCTAATATTCAAGGAACCGTTTTGAGCTTACATCGCGGTGGAAAAGATGAAAGCACCTTCGGGCCTTTTTTATATCTAGACCATTGTACGCTTGACAACATTGGTTTTGGATCGCGTAATAAATACAAAGTAGCGATTAATCTTTACGGTGTGCAAGATATAGTGATGAAGAATTCTATTTTCACTAAAACTAAAAACATTAAAATGCATTTGGTTGTTGGAGAACCCATAGTCAATGTAACTCATGTTCAGCTTGAAAACTCGAAACAGATAGAAGTAAGTGGTGATCAAAAGTATTCAATCGGAAAACTTTATATTGATGAAAACAGTCCAAATCTACTAGGGATAGATAATAAAAAACTAGGCGTACAACCTCAAAAATAAAACACTTGAAAAAAGGAATCCTCATCGTTGCATTGTTCTCTGCTTTTTTATTAAAAGCACAAGAACACCCAAACTTGATATTAACCCAAGAAGGCGTTCAAAAGATTAGAGAAAACTTAGGAGAAGTTCCTTTTTTTGACAGCTATTTAGCCGAAATCAAAGCGGAAGTAGATGCAGAAATAGAAACAGGAATTCATGTTCCAACGCCCAAAGACATGGCGGGAGGTTATACTCATGAACGACACAAAAAAAACTTTTTGATTTTACAAAAAGCGGGAGTGCTGTTTCAAATTTTAGATGATCAAGTCTATGCTGAATATGTGAAAGAGGTTTTAATGGAGTATGCTCGAATTTACAAGTCGTTGCCTATTCACCCACAACCCCGTTCCTATGCCCGTGGAAAGATTTTCTGGCAGTGTTTGAATGATTCCAATTGGTTGGTATACGTAAGTCAAGCATACGATTGTGTTTATAATTTCTTAAGTAAAAAAGAAAGAAAATATCTTGAAAAAGAATTGTTTCGACCTTTTGCAGATTACATTTCTGTTACAAACCCACAGTACTTCAATCGAATTCATAACCACAGTACTTGGGGTAATGCCGCAGTCGGAATGATTGGTTTGGTTATGGAAGATGAAGAACTTATTCAGCGTGCCTTGTACGGATTAAAACAAGATGGAATAGATGCTAATGCAAAGGACAATGACGGCGGATTTATTAAGGATGAAACAGGTAAAGCAGGATTCTTAGCCAATATAGAAGCCCCCTTTTCTCCAGAAGGTTATTATACCGAAGCTCCCTATTATCAGCGCTATGCGATGTACCCTTATTTGCTTTTTGCAGTTGGGTTGAACAATATGCGTCCACAAGAAAAAATATTTGAATACAAAGGAGGTGTGCTTCTCAAGGCAGTAAACACTTTACTCAATCTTACCGATTCGAACGGAGCATTTTACCCTTTAAATGACGCGCAAAAAGGGATGTCTTATTTTTCAAGAGAATTGGTTTCTGCAGTAGATATTGCATATCATTATGGAAATCAAAATCCAGGATTACTTTCTATTGCTAAAAAGCAAGGAAAACTGACATTAGATGATGCAGGTTTTTCAGTGGCACTTGCAATTGCTGAAGGAAAAGCGGTGCCTTTTGAAAAACAATCCATGGAACTTACCGATGGCCCTCAAGGAAAACAAGGAGGCATCAGTATCCTCAGATCTGGCTCTACTGAAGAAGAACTCAATTTAGTTGCTAAATATTCTGCTCATGGAAATAGTCATGGTCATTACGACAAGCTTTCATTTTCATTATATCATAAAGGAGAAGAGGTTTTACAAGATTATGGTTTAGCGCGTTTCGTTAATATTGATCAGAAAAATGGAGGAGGATACCTAAAAGAAAACACAACTTGGGCAAAACAAACCATAGCACACAACACCTTAGTCGTAAACGAAACCTCTCATTTTGAAGGAAAATATGCTATTGGGAGTCAATTTCATTCGGATAAATATTTTAGTGTTCTTTCTGCAAATGGAAACCAACTAATCAGTGCAAAAGAAAACAATGCCTATAAAGGTGTAAAAATGCACCGAACACTATTGTTAATCGAAGACGATCGTCTGGATAATCAACTTATTCTCGATGTGTTTAAGGTCGATTCGAAAGATAAAAACCAATACGATTTACCGTATCACTATTTCGGTCAAATTATGTCAACTACATTTCCGCTTGAGTCACAAGCTTCTCTGTTGCCGTTGGGGAAAGACAACGGATATCAACATTTATGGCTACGTTCGAAAGCGAAAAATGGGAAGCCTTTGAATCAGTTGAGTTGGTTTTCTGGCACGACCTTTAGAACCCTTACCATGATGAATACGCCCGAGGATGAATTTCTTTTCACCCAATTAGGCGCCAATGACCCTGAGTTTAATTTGAGGAACGACTCCTCCTTTATAATACGAAGAAAAAACACCGCAGCTACCTTATTTGTATCGGCAATTGAAATTCATGGGCGTTATAGTCCAGTAAGTGAAATAGCTATAAATGCAACTTCCTCTATTAAAAACATAACCAGTACCCTAGATATTGCTGCATATACAGCAATCACGATCGAATTAATCACTGGAAAGCCAATTCAAGTGTTTTTATCTAATCAAGATTCAGATGAAAATCAAAAACACGCCATTGAAGTAAATGGAAAAAAAATCAATTGGACTGGCCCTTATTTAATACAAACAATAAAATAATAACAATGAAAAGTTTTGGAACAAGTAAAGAGTTTTTACTCACAAAAGACATTCCGTGGGAAACTGTAGGCGAAGGAGTGAAAAGAAAAATCATGGGATACGATGATTCAATCATGTTGGTTCACGTGGCCTTTGAAAAAGGAGGTATTGGGCCTATGCATCAGCACCATCATTCTCAAGTAACTCATGTTGTTTCAGGATCGTTCGATGTAACCATTGATGGAAAGACACAAACACTTAAGACTGGAGACAACTTTTATATACCTACTAATGTGCTTCATGGGGCAATTTGCACCGAAGCGGGAGAATTAATTGACGTTTTTAGTCCAATCCGAGAGGATTTTATGGAATAAAGCTGCCAAATAGTTTGGGGATTCAATTTTTTTAATATATTTGGAAAACCAATTTGGTAAACCAATCTGGTTTTCCAGATCATGTGATATAGAAAAAGGGTAGTTGTACCTACCCTTTTATAATTACTTCAATAACAAGAGGGAAGTAATAAAGACACTGCCTAAACAATGTTTTACAAAGATAAATATTTTTGTTCATATCATCGTTTAGCGCGATCGATTCTTTTTGAGACGATTTTTTAAAAATTAAAAAATGAAAACTAACTATTAACAACGTATGAAAATTAAATCTCACGTAACACTGTTGTTTGTTCTTATGGGCGTAGCCTTTGGATTTGCACAAACACAACTCAGTGGATCAGTTACAGATGCAAACGGTGAACCAATACCTGGGGCAACTGTAATTGTACAAGGCACTAACAATGGAACAACTTCCGACTTTGATGGAAACTTTTCTATTGCAGTAGAACAAAATGAAAATCTAGAAATTTCTTATTTGGGTTACACTACTCAAATAGTACAGTTTACAGGTCAAGATAATGTAAGCGTAAGCTTAGTTGAAGACCAGAATGAGCTAGATGAAATAGTAGTGACAGGATACGGTACACGTAAAAGATCACAACTTACAGGCGCTGTTGCAAAAATTGGAGGTGGCGAAGTTGCTGCTTTACAAGTTGCACGTGTTGATGATGCTTTAGCAGGGAAATTATCTGGTGTTTTAATTCAAAACCAAGACGGATCTCCGGGTGCAGCTCCAAAAATTCAAATTAGAGCAGCTTCTTCTATTTCAGGAGCATCAAACCCTTTAATTGTTGTAGATGGATACCCGATTTCAGGTGGCATAGAGACTGTTAATCCAAACGATATACAAAGTCTTGAAATACTTAAAGATGCTGCTTCTGCAGCTATTTACGGATCTAGGGGTGCAAATGGTGTTATTTTGATAACGACCAAAAAAGGTAAGTCAGGTAAAGCTACTTTTAGCTATAATGCTTATGTAAGTTCTTCAAGCAAATACCGTGATAATATTCTTAAATCTGGACCAGAATGGGCAGCTTTTGCAAGAGCTGAGATTGCTGCTGGCAATTGGTCTCAAACTGTTGCGACTGTAGATCCAGACTTTTTAGAATATAGATTAACTGCATATGAAGACTCCCCTGGCGCAATAAGCCCAGAAGATTGGCTTTTTCAAACAGCTAATTCTACTAGCCATGATTTCAGTGTAAGTGGCGGAAGTGACGATGTTAAGTATTTTGCTTCAGTAGGATATCAAGACATTGAAGGGGTTGTAATCACACAAGGATACGAGCGATTAAATTTCCGAATGAATGTTGATGCTAACTTGGGCGATAAGTTTAAGACGGGTATAAGTGCGAATGGATTTACATCTAAACGAGATATTTTGGGTCATGACATGAGAGACTTATTAAGATCGTATGGTGTTCACCCTATCTATCATACTGAGGAGTCTATCGCATTTGTTCAGCAATTGGACGCTAGAGCACAGGCTTTAGGATTATCTGCATTTAACAATGGATACAGAGGTTCTACTTATCAAGCTAACAGTATCTATTCGTTAGAACCTGGTATGGCGGCACAAGATTGGCACTATGGAAGAGCAAATAATGGTATTGGAGGGTCTGGTGATGCAGGGCCTGCTGCTAAGCTTGACAATACTGAAAGCTGGCAAAAATCATTTTTTGCAAACGTTAGTGGATATCTTCAATACGATATTATTGATGGGTTAAATATTAAATCTGTTCTTGGAGGTGACATAAGAGATATACAAGCCTATTCACATCGATTACTTGGTTTTGATTCTAGAGCAAGAAGTTCTCAAACCTTCTTGAGACAAACGGATTTAAAAGTATCTACTTTGTTAAGTGAGACTACTTTAAATTATGCAAAAGTTATTGGTAACCATGATATTTCTGCTGTAGCAGGTGTTGAAGTTCAAACAACTAAATTAACAGGTACTGGTCTTAGAGGTGTTAATGTACCTGATGTAGCTGTCCTTAATTTTAATTTGTTTGCTCCTGCAGATATTACTGTGAGTGAAAGAGATGAAACGAGAGTGAGAGAAAGTGTTTTTGGAAGAATTAACTATGCATATGACAATCGTTTTTTAGCATCTGTTTCATTAAGAAGAGATGGTGATTCACGTTTTGGAGCTAACAAAAAATATGAAACATTCCCAGCATTATCTTTAGGGTGGAATATACACAATGAAGCTTTTTTACAAGATAACGAACTGTTAAGTCAATTGAAAGTGAGATTTAGTAATGGTTCGTTAGGAACAACATCTTTCTTAGGTTCTTACGATTCTTTGAGTCTTTTGTCTCCTGCAGCCACAATATATGGAACAGGATTTTTAATCCCTTCGAATTCACCAAACCCAGATTTAACTTGGCAAACAAATACTGAGACCAACTTTGGAGTTGATTTAGGATTCTTAAATAACCGTTTCACATTAGGCGTAGATTATTATACTTCTGATATCGAGAACATCTTAATTAATCAAGCACAGTCTGAAATATTAGGAAACCCAACGTCAATTCTTAATGTTGGTGATGTAAAAAGTTCTGGTTTGGAATTTGAATTATCTGCACGATTAATTGATAACGGTACATTTGGATGGAACATGAATGCAAACTTATCTACTGTTGATACGGAAATCACATATTTAGGTGGTTTAGATGAATTACCACAACAAATTTTTGGACAAAGTGGTCGAGGGGCTGTATTTAGAAACTACGTTGGTGGAAGTATTGGTGAAATGTGGGGATTAGAAACCACTGAAGCTATCGGTTACGAATATTTAACAGATGGTTCTAGACACCCTAACAGCAGGCCTGATGCATCTTATGTAGTTGATCAGAATGGAGATGATATAATTGATAGAACAAGATCTGTTGCTGACGGAGGGGATTTAGTTAAGATCGGTCAAAACACTCCTGATTTTTATTGGGGTATGTCGCACAATTTACGATACAAAGAATTTGACATGTCGTTACAGTTTCAAGGCTCTCATGGTGCAGACGTTTACAACATTGACCCACTTTATTATGGTTCACAATGGGGAGGTAGAGTATCTGGTATTCCAGATGATGGAAGAATAGTCGAAAGAAATAGAAACCAAACTGACAATGTACTTCAAGATGCTTCTTTTGTGTCATTAAGAAATTTAACAATTGGATATACACTTAATTCTGATTTGATTAAAAACGTTGGTTTAAGTTCTGTTAGAGCTTATCTAGCCGGATCTAACTTGCTTTACATATTTGGAGATGATTATACTTCATACAATCCAGAAGGTGTTAAAGGTACTGACCCGACAACTTATGGCGCACAAGTAGGTGCTAGTCCAGTTGTCAGAAGTTTTACTTTGGGCTTAAATGTTAACTTTTAAATAAATGAAAATGAAATATATACATATATTATTTGGATCCCTGTTTTTAATGACAGCATGTTCAGCCGATTTGGATCAGTCGCCGCCTAATTTCGCAAGTGCAGATTCATTAACAGATTTTGAAGGCGTTTTAAACGCTGCATATTACTACCAACTAGCTAGTGTTACACCCTTAGCAGTAATGGCTGAGTTTAGATCTGATAATGCACTTATGGAAGAAGCACCATATACTGAATTTGACACTTTCACCAGTAATTTGACGACTATGGAAGATCAATTTTTCGGTCCTTTGTATACCGCTTTATATAAATCAATACTGAGTGCTAATAATGTAATTGAGAATTCTACAAATGCTACTCATGTAGCAGAAGCAAAATTTTTGAGGGGATTGTCTTATTTTAAATTGGTAAAATCTTTTGGTGCAATTACTGTAAATTTATCTGCTGCTCCAAGTTTAACTGATCCAACTATATTAGTAAGAAAACCAGCTACGGAAGTTTATAATAATGTAATTATTCCTGATCTAACAGCTGCAATTTCTGGTTTAAGTACCACAATCACAAACGGAAGAGCTTCTAAATACGCGGCTCAAGCACTATTAGGAAAAGTGTATGCAGCCATGGGAGATTTTACTAATGCTGAAACACATCTTGCTGCTGTTGTAAATGGTGCTTCAGGTGTTGGTATTAGCTTGAAGAGCGATTACAATGAAATTTTTGGTGTAGCTAATGAATCTGGAAATTCTGAAATTATATTTGCTACTCAAATATCGGCCTCTATTGTTGACGAATATTCTTTTGGTTCTGATTTTTGGAACTGGTTTGTTGGAGATGATTCAAAATCTAATCTACCAGTAGACGCTGATTTAGTTGCTGCATTTGATGCTAGCGATGCTAATGGTGGCGGTACTGATTTAAGAAGAGCAGTAACACTTAGTGCCGACGGTACAACAGCTATTAAATTTCCAAAGGATGGAGGTTTAGGGAGTGACCATGACTGGATTGAAATCAGATTAGCAGATGTTATTTTATTATATGCAGAGGCATTGAATGAAAATGGTACTTCTGCCAACACAGTATTACCTTTATTAGATTCGATAAGAACTAGAGCAGGTTTGACTAGTTTAACAGGAACTGTAAGTACACAGTCTGATGTTAGACAGGCCATTGCAAATGAAAGAAGACTAGAGTTGGCTTTTGAAGGCCATAGATGGTTTGATTTAGTCAGAACAAATACAGTTGATGCTGAATTAGGAGAAACAGTTAATGATAATTATCACTTGTTTCCTATTCCAGTATCTGAAGTACTTGCGACTGGCGGAATTATCA
Organism: Flavobacteriaceae bacterium; assembly: GCA_018608425.1. Lineage (GTDB taxonomy): Bacteria > Bacteroidota > Bacteroidia > Flavobacteriales > Flavobacteriaceae > Arcticimaribacter. The sequence continues at coordinate 5,055 of JABAZL010000167.1, read as the reverse complement.
CTCAAAATGATGGTTATTAAGACATCCTAGTGAATACTGAGCTAAAGTCATTGCTATACTTGAAGAGTTTTTAAATTTGAAAGTAGTAATGACTTTAGTTTTATTTTATATTAAATCGAAATTAATTAATACGAATAGTTTAGAATAAAATTTTGAAAATAAATAATTTTTAATTCAAACGTTAAATTGAACTATTCTGAATTAGAAATTTATCACGATTAATGTTGCAGGGAATTTCTTATTTTTGAAATGTCTTATATTAGTGTAGTAGAATATTAAATAATGAATATGATAATAGATAACGAAATTCAGAGTACAAAAAAAATCATCATTTCGAGTCTTAAGGATTTAATTAATTTTAAAAACTTAGAGCCTGGTGATAAGCTTCCCTCTGAACGTATGTTATCCGAAAAATTCAATGTATCTCGAGGTAATCTTCGTGATGCGCTTCAAACCCTAGAGTATTATGGTTTAGTGAAGTCTATTCCTCAAAGTGGAACATTTGTTGCCGATATAGGTATAATTGCTCTCAATGGAATGATTGACGATATTTTGAGTCTACCTGCACCTTCTTTTAAAGAATTGGTTGAGGCCAGAATTTTTTTAGAACTCAAAGGTGTAAAATTAGCTGCGATTAGAAGAACATCTGACGATTTGGTTCGGATAGAAAACGCTTTAACAGCATATTCAGATAAAGTTAAAGCTGGAGAAGATGCAGTTCAAGAAGATTTACTCTTCCATTTGGCTATAGCTCGAGCAAGCGGAAACCCTACCTTGAATACTTTTATGCTTAAAATCACACCCGAAATTATCAATAATTTCGAAAAACATCATGTGTGTGACAAAGACACAGCATTTATCGGGATTGAAGAGCATAATGCCATTATTCAAGCCATTCGAGAGAACGATCCAGATGCTGCAAAAGATGCTATGAAAAAACACTTCAAGGCACTTTACCAGTATTGCTATAATATCGAGTAAAACAGTACGGGTGTTGTACCACCCATAGAAGTAATAAGAGGGAACCAAAGCGATGTATAGATTCTGAATCTATGCTGCTTTATTATAAAGACATTATGAAAATTAAAGGATTGAGGTGGTGGATTATCGGACTCGTATGTTTAGCTACGGTAATTAACTATATCGATAGAGCTGCATTAGGAATAATGTGGCCAGCAATGAAAGATGATCTTGGTTTGACCGAGCAAGATTATGCATGGATTATTAATATTTTCACAATAACCTATGCTGCAGGTAAATTTATCTCAGGTAAAGTTTATGACAAAGTAGGAACAAGAATTGGCTTCATATTATCGATCTTCTTTTGGTCATTAGCTTCTGTATTACACTTTTTTGCAAAAGGAGCTGCGTCACTTGGAATTTTCCGAGGTCTATTGGGTGTGGCTGAAGCGGGCAACTGGCCTGGAGCTGTGAAAAACAATTCAGAATGGTTTCCTATAAAAGAGCGAGCTCTTGCACAAGGTATATTCAATGCTGGAGCTGGAATAGGATCTATAGTTGCAGCACCTACTGTTGCTGAATTGTACGGTGTGTATGGATGGAGAATAACTTTTGTGATTATTGGTGTACTTGGATTTCTGTGGATTATTCCATGGGCAATTATCAATAAATCTAAACCAGAGAAACATCCGTGGCTAACAAACGAAGAAAAAAATCATATTGTCTCGGGACGTCACGAAAGCAGACAGAATCTAGAGGACGAAAAGGCTTTAACGGTAATGGAAATTCTTTCAAAGAAAGAAGCATGGGGAGTAATTTCTGCCCGCTTTTTTATTGAACCAATTTGGTGGCTATTTGTTTTTTGGATGCCTATTTATCTATATAAAGAATTTGATTTCAACGTTAAAGAAATCGGTTACTACGCATGGTTTCCCTATGTTGGAGCAATGATTGGTAGTATTTGTGGCGGATGGTATGCAAAGAAACTCCTAGAAAATAATAGTGTAGATTTTACGCGCAAGCGAACTGTTGCAATTGGTTGTGCAGTTATTTTTGTCTCTATTATAGGAGCAATTCTATTCGCTAACACTCCCGAGAAATTTGTAAGTTTTGTATTCCTTGTTCTTTTTGGGTTCCAGTTCTCAATAAGTAACATTCAAACTATCCCTAGCGATTTACTTAGTGGTAAATCTGTAGGAACATTAGCTGGTCTAGGAGGAAGTATAGGAGCAATTTCGGTTATCATAATGAACTGGCTAATTCCGATCATCACTGTCGAATCATATACCCCTGCCTTTATTGTATTAGCAGTGCTTGCTCCCCTTGCAACACTGTCCTTATATCTTTTGATAAAAGAAATTAAACCAATTGAAAATAATTAAATAAAAACACATAATGAGTAAATTAAATAATAGAGTAGCCCTTGTTACTGGTGCAACCGGAGGTATTGGTTTTGAAGTAGCAAAAAGATTAGGTAAAGACGGTTATACCGTAATTTTAAATGGTATCGAAGATGAAGCTGGAGCTGATAGAGTTAAAGAACTTGCAGCTGCAGGAATTACATCCGAATACTATGGTTTTGATGTTACTAATGATGAACAAGTAACCGCAAACATCCAAAAAATTGGTGAAAAGTACGGAAAAATTGATGTACTCGTTAACAATGCAGGTGGACTAGGCGGAAGATCTCGATTCGAAGAAATGACAACTGAGTTTTACAGAAATGTAATGGCCCTTAATCTTGATTCTGTATTCTTTACTTCAAGAGCTGCAATTCCTTTCCTTAAAAAAGGTGAAATCCCAACGATAATCAACTATACATCCAATGCTGGATGGAATGCTGGTGGTCCTGGTGCTGGAATTTACGGAACATCTAAGGCTGGAGTTCATGCAATAACAAGAGCGCTTGCAAAAGATTTAGCCGAATATGGTATTCGCGTAAATGCAGTTTCTCCAGGAACTATCGACACGCCTTTCCATGCCCAAATCAAATCGACCAAACCAGAGGTTTTTGCTTCTTGGAAGAACAACATCATGTTAGGAAGACTTGGACAGCCAGAAGAAGTAGCTTCTGTAGTTTCTTTTTTAGCAGGTAATGATGCTGCTTTTATTACTGCAGAGACAATTCAGATTGGTGGAGGACAGGCTTTGGGTATTTAATACAACATTACAATAATAAAAAACTGCGGTGAAATCATGTAATGATTTTTCCGCAGTTTTTTATTATTAATCAAGTAGTTATCAATGAAATTAATTCTTACGCATTCATTTAGTAGGGTTCTTTTTTTTTAGTACATTTGGTAAACCAATTTGGTAAACCAAATTTATGTACCAAATAAGAAGTTGGTTTACTTGTTTTTTTGTGGAAGATTTCAATTTGATACAGTAAAAAACATTATCATTGAGTTGATGTATTTAAGTTTTAAATAATAATTATAATCTGAATTGTTAAATGAAAAAAGTAGTCACATTTGGGGAAATCATGTTACGATTGGCTCCACAGAATTTTTTACGTTTCTCTCAAGCGAACAGCTTTGACGTTGTTTACGGGGGTGGAGAATCTAACGTAGCTGTTTCACTAGCTAATTACAATGTACCAGTAGAATTTGTAACTCGTCTTCCTAAAACCGATATAGGTCAATGTGCACTCATGGAAATGAGAAAACGCAACGTAGGAACAAAACATATTGTTGAAGGTGGAGATCGATTAGGAATTTATTTTTTAGAAACTGGGGCAGTAAGTAGAGGGAGTAAAGTTGTTTATGACCGTGCTCATTCTGCCATGTCTGAAATAGAACCTGGAATGGTCGATTGGAGCGAAGTTTTTAAAGACGCACAATGGTTCCATTGGACAGGAATTACGCCTGCAATATCTCAGAGCGCAGCAGACGCATGTCTAGAAGCAGTTCGAGTAGCAAGTTCAATGGGTATTACTATTTCAACAGATCTTAATTATCGCGCTAAGTTGTGGAATTATGATGGAGATCGTGAAAGCATCATGACCGAGTTAACTTCGTACTGTGATATCATATTAGGCAACGAAGAGGATGCAGAAATGCACTTCGGTATTAAGCCAGAAGGATTGGATATTACTACACAAGGAGAAGATGTGAAAGCAGAAGCTTTTTTATCCGTATGTCAGCAAATGCAGGCTAAATTTCCACGTGCTACAAAAGTAATCACAACCCTTCGAGGTTCAATTTCTGCTTCTCACAATACCTGGGCAGGAGTTTTATACGATGGTAAAAAGATGTACGAAAGTGCACAGTACCAAATCACACATATTGTAGATCGTGTTGGAGGAGGTGATTCTTTTATGGGAGCGTTAATTTACGGATTGATTCATTATCCAGAAGATGATCAAAAAGCATTAGATTATGCAGTGGCTGCATCTTGTTTAAAACACACCATTAAAGGAGACGCTAATCTAGTGACTATTCCTGAAATTGAAAAACTAATGAGTGGAGATGCCTCAGGGCGTGTTGCTCGATAATTGAATTATGGCACAATATACAAGACTAGAAGTTGTACAACAAATGAAAGAATCTGGTATGGTTCCTTTATTTTATCATAAGAATATAAACGTAGCTAAAGCAGTTTTAAAAGCTTGTTACGATGGTGGAGCTCGCCTGATGGAATTTACCAGCCGTGGTGATTTTGCCTTTGAGATATTCAACCAATTAATTAAATATGCAATCGAAGAACTCCCGGGTATGATTCTGGGAGTTGGGTCGGTTACAGATGCAGCAGCAGCATCTCAATACATGCTTGCAGGAGCTAACTTTGTTGTTACCCCTGTATTTAGAGAAGATATTGCTATAGTGTGTAACCGAAGAAAAGTTCTTTGGTCTCCAGGATGTGGCTCGCTAACTGAAATTGCTCGTGCTGAAGAATTGGGCTGCGAGCTGGTTAAACTTTTCCCCGGAAGTACCTACGGACCTGGCTTTGTAAAAGCTATTCTGGGACCACAACCTTGGACATCGATTATGCCTACTGGGGGCGTGTCAACAGAAGTTGAAAACCTAAAAGGTTGGTTTGAAGCAGGTGTAACTTGTGTTGGGATGGGATCAAAGCTTATTTCTAAAGAAATACTAG
>JABAZL010000099.1 GCA_018608425.1 Flavobacteriaceae bacterium | reverse complement strand
TAGAAGGAAGCCCTGAATTAAAACTTATAACTGGAACTGCATTTGTATCCACAGTAATAGTCACCACATTGGATGCTGATGCAACACCAGTAGCTGGACACACTAATGTGTTTAGATGCGTGAATGCAAGTCGACGATAAAAAGTTGTAGTTGATATAGCCGATGGAGAATAGTTAGCTGAAGTTGCTAAGGCAATATTAGTAAAAGTACTGCTGGTAGTTCTTTCTTGCCATTGATAACCAATGGTAGCAACACCCGAGACTGGAATAGGAAATGAAATATCGGATAATGTTTGAGGTGTACCACCTGAACAAATGGTTTGACTGGCACTAATGGAATTAGCACTTGTTGTGCCATTAACAATTAACGTTAAAGAATCAGTATCTGTACAAGTCCCATTCGAAACATTAACTGAAATGACATTAGTTGCAGAGAGCACTAGCGTTGTAGACACTGCATTAGAATCAAAGGTATTGCCCGTTACTCCTGTAGTTTGCGGAGAGCTATTTACAAAAAATTGATATGTTAATCCAGCTGCTACGGGACCTGCAGTAAAAGTTGGATATATACCTGAACAGACAATATCTTGAGAAAGTCCTGATGAAATCGCAGCATTCGGTACTGCAAGAATAGTCATTGTAATAGTATTCGAAAAAGCAGTACAAGATGAAGTATCTGTTACTTGAACTTTAATTAAATCTAAATGAACTAGACCTGATATGGACATCGTGTTTACGGTACTAGATGCCCCTAGACTGATAGAGTTTTTAAAAAACTCATACACATCTCCCCCAGAAGCCGTGAAAATTACATTTTCCCCTAAACATGCTGTATCATTACCTACTATAGTTCCAGTAGGAATCGGTATGACGGATATTGTAATTGGATTACTGACACTAGAACACTTGAGAGTATTAAAAGTTGAGGTTATTATTCTTTGAAAATCAGTTGTTGACGAAATTATTGAAGAAGGAGAAAGAGTTTCTTGTGTCCCTAACGGTCCCAAAATATCAGCAAAAGGATCTGTCCCTTTTCTACTTTGCCATTGATAGACAACGGTCGCACCATCAACTAATCTATCAACAGAAGGAGTTGATACACTAGTAAAGGGAGTAGGAACTTCTCCAAAACATGCATTAGTTGAATTTGAGATTGTATTTGCTCCAGTAAGGGAATTTATTCGAAGAACAAATGAACTATCTGCAAAGCAACCGTTTTGTGCAGTGTTATCATATGCCCTAAGGGTTATTGTATCAGTATCGGAGAGGACTGCTTGAGGAAATGTGTAATTGGATAAAGTGGAACTGGAAATCCAAATAGAATTTCTATAAAACGCAAAACTCAATGCATTAGATGAATTTGAAGCATCAAGAACTAAATTATCTCCTTTGCATAGGGTATTACTGGTTGTATTGGAAAGCAAAACAGGAACCACAGCTGGATTAAATGTTATGGTCACTATGTTAGATGTAGCAGATGCAACTGAAGAAATACATGCTATACCACTTCCACTAGCAAATCTTGGGTAACTCAATCGCCTGTATGCAGTTGTGCGTGTAAGAATTGGTGGGTCGTAAGAATCTGAAGTAACAGCAGGGCTTATATTATTGAAACTTCCATCTCCAATTATATCCTCTTGCCAAACATGAACAATATCACCTCCAATATCAGATGAAAAATTTGATACACTCGTAATTGGAGCTGGATCAATTCCAGCACAAATACTTAGTGTTGTTGTTGTAACTATGTTTGAACCTGAAAAGGTGTTTAAACGAAGAGTTATTGTGTCATCATCATAACAAAGCCCATTAGCACCGGTGTTGTTCCAAGTTCTTACTCTAACAGTATGTCCATCAATAGTTATTGAAGCAGTTCCAAGAGAAAATGTTGCTAGAGTGGAACTTGATTGTACTGAAAAGTTATCCAAGAAAAATTCATACCGTGGACTTACAGCTCCAACTCCCGTTGCCAGAGCTGTAAATAAAACATCTTCTCCCGGACAAACAACTTCATTTTGACCACTTTTATCAGATATAAGAGTCCCCACTGGAACAGGGTGTACTAAAGCCCTTATTGGATTACCAGTCACGCCACAGTTACTAGTGTTGTATGAGGTAACATTAATTAGTTGATTGGTAACAAGTGCTGAGGTTGCATAGGTGTTTAGATTAACAATGTTTTGTACAATAGCTCCAGCTATATCAAATTCATGTCGAAGCCCAGCTGTATTTGGTGATACCGTAAATGTCACAGGAGCTCCTTGACAAAGATTAATAGTACCATCTCCGTATGGTCCAGCTGATAAAACTGGAGTAATTGGATTTGGAACTATATCGACTATATAATTTGTAGTGTTGTTAGCTGGTGAAGTATCAGAGGCAACTCCTGTTGCGATTTCAATATTAATATTCGCCTGAATAGAATTTGAAAAAATGATGGGTTTAGAAGCAGGCCAATCGAACGTAGCAAATCCCCCAGTGGCCTCTAAAGTATTAACCGGACTACCACCTTTAACTGAAGGAGCTGAACTATATGAATGAACCTTGGTTGTTAATCCTGAGGGAGAAAAAGTGTTACCTCCCGAAAGGGTTAAAGTAACTGTTATACTGCTTGCATTAGTTACAGTGTAATCCAGATTACCAATATTATCGATTCTAAATTGAAGTGGGGAGATTTCTGTTGTGCAAATTTGAGGAGGGGTTCCAGTGGCGGGAATTATTACTTGGGCTCTATTTATTTCTAAATTAACCTGACCCAAGGCATTTCCATAAGAAAGCATTAAAATAACACCTAAAAATAGGTGTTTATAATATGTCAGTGTTTTTTTAATCAAAATCTATATATAGTATATCTATTTTCTAACGTTTAAATTACATAAATATTGTGAATAAATTTCTTCAAATCCAACACAATATTTTTTGGTAGGCTTCAATTTAATCCATAAACTTTTTTTCACGCATCCAATCATCATTATATACCTTACCAATATATCTGCTACCTGAATCATGAAGTAGAACCACAACCACATCTTCACTTCGAAAATTATCCTTCAGCTGGATCAATCCCTTAATCGCTGCCCCACAGGAATTTCCAGCAAAAACACCTTCTTCTAATGCCATTTTTCGAGTGTAAACTGCTGCATCTTTATCGGTTACTTTTTCAAAAGCATCAATCACAGAAAAATCAACATTTTTTGGAAGAATATCTTCCCCAATACCTTCTGTAATGTATGGGTAAATTTCATTCTCATCGAAGATACCAGTTTCATGGTATTTCTTAAAAACGGAAC
>JABAZL010000032.1:4045-22305 GCA_018608425.1 Flavobacteriaceae bacterium | reverse complement strand
ATTTATAATGGGCGCAGGACTTATCCCAAGACCATACTTTAAAAGATTTAATCGTAATATTAATCCAGGTGCATCCAGCTATTTGACATTAACGATTTTCCCCTTTATGGAGGTTATGTATCGTTACACACACGAACTCAATGAGAGGGTCACACCAGAAAGCGGATATTTCCCTGATAGAATGATGAGCTTCCGTTTTCAAATCCTAAAAGAAAAAAAATACTTACCCTCGCTCTTAGTCGGCTTTAAAGACGTAACTGCTGCGTTAGGTATTTCTTGTTCGATTTGTAGTAATTACTCTGCAACCTATCTGGTGGGTACAAAAAGTTTTAATCTAAGTACTATTGTATTGAAAACTACAATGGGTTATTCATTTGATCTTAAAGAAATTAAAAGTAAAAGCTATAGAGGTTTATTTGGTGGGGTGGAACTAATTTCCAGTAAATTACCTGATAGCTCTTTGATGATAGAATATAATTCATTTCATCCTATTGTTGGCTTGCAGCATTTCTTTTTTAATCGTTTTCAAGTTATGGTTGGAGCATGGAACCTTGAAAAGCTAACGCTTAATCTAAGCTATCGTTATAATCTATGATAACACATAAATCTTCTTCTCAGCTTACTAAATCCTTTTAAGTAGTTAGGCTTGCCATAAAAGTGGCTAAAATTAATTATGTTTCCATACGTGTTTGAAAAATTGTTAGAAGTCTCTTAGTCTAGAAACATCAAACATGAACTAATCTTATTTTAATCTATTGATTACCATACTTTCCCATTGCAATTCTGTGATCTAAAATTTCGGTCAAATAAAACCAAACTTTATTAATGGTTTCTGAGATCGCCCAAAATGCATTTGGAATTTCAGAGCTGATTTATGCCACTGAAAAGGCAGGAACTTTTCACTTTTTATTCCTTTATACATTAATTGATATTCTAACAATATAGCTCCTATTTATGATGATATAATAATTTATTATGGATTTAATAATTGATACAATAAAATAATAGTTAAGTTAGTATAAATTTGATAATTATGGAAAACAGTAAATGCCCCTTTCACGGTTCAACAACAACACCAAATCTAGGAACACAAAACAAAGATTGGTGGCCTAATCAATTGAATTTAGACATTCTTCGACAGCATGATAATAAGAGTAATCCTTTAAATGAATTAGATTATAAACAAGCCGTCAAGGAACTTGATCTAGCTGCAGTTAAAGAAGATCTTAAAGCAGTGATGACCGATAGTCAAGATTGGTGGCCAGCAGATTATGGCCATTATGGTCCATTTTTTATTCGGATGACATGGCACGCAGCCGGAACCTATCGAACCGGTGATGGTCGTGGGGGTGCTGCTACTGGAGCACAAAGATTTGCTCCTTTAAACTCTTGGCCCGACAACGGGAATTTAGATAAAGCCAGAAGAATATTATGGCCCATCAAGGAAAAATATGGCAATAAATTATCTTGGGCAGACCTTTTGGTACTTGCTGGAAATGTAGCCATTGAAGACATGGGAGGCCCTAACCATGGAACAGTTTTGGGGCGAGAAGATATTTGGCATCCAGAAAAAGACATTTACTGGGGAGCAGAAGACGAATGGCTTGGGGATAACCGCTATGGCGACACCCGTCAGTCCCTTGAAAATCCATTAGCCGCTGTTCAAATGGGCCTAATTTATGTTAACCCCGAGGGGCCTAATGGGAATCCAGACCCTGCGCTTTCCGCACAAGATGTTCGGGAAACCTTTAAACGTATGGCGATGAATGACGAAGAAACCGTAGCACTAGTGGCAGGGGGGCACACCTTTGGTAAAGCGCACGGCGCAGGAGATGCTGGACTGGTAGAAGCAGAGCCAGAAGGGTCACCTATCGAGCAAATGGGTTTTGGATGGAAAAACAGTCATGGTATTGGTAAAGGAGTGGACACCATTACGAGTGGAATCGAAGGACCTTGGACAAGCAATCCAACGCGGTGGGATATGGGATACTTAGACCTCCTCTTTAAATACGAATGGGAGTTAAAGAAGAGTCCAGCAGGAGCCAATCAATGGCACCCTATCAATTGTAAAGAAGAGGATATGGTTCCTCAGGTTGATGGGAGTAATCAAAAGGTGCTGCCTATGATGACCACAGCTGATATGGCGCTCAAAGTTGACCCAGCATATCGCAAAATATGCGAGGACTATAAAAAAGATCCTGACGCCTTTGGCGAAGCCTTTGCCAAAGCATGGTTTAAATTATTGCACAGAGACATGGGGCCTCAATCAAGTTATGTCGCTGGGGATTATAATCCCACAGAATATCTCTGGCAAGATCCAACTCCAGCAGGGGAAGCACTTTCTGCCGCAACAGAAGAAGCAATTCGAAAAGATCTTGCTACATCTGGCTTATCAACAGTTCAAATGGTGGAAACCGCTTGGGCGAGCGCCAGTACCTTCCGCTCTTCTGATAACCGAGGAGGAGCAAATGGCGCTAGAATTAGACTTTCCCCACAGAAAGATTGGGAGGTTAATAAGCCCGCAACACTGAAGGAAGTTTTAGGAATTTTTGAGGGCATCGCCAAAAAGCGCAACGCTTCTATTGCTGATGTAATTGTGCTAGGAGGAGCAGTAGGGATTGAAATGGCTTCTGGGGTCAAGGTACCCTCTACCACAGGAAGAGCTGACGCGACCCAAGAACAAACCGATATTGATTCTTTTGATTTATTAAAACCAAAAGCTTGCGGCTTTAGAAATTATGCTGAAAAAGAATTTGCGGTAAGCCCTGAAGAGATCCTTTTGGATAAAGCGCAATTATTAGGTTTAACACCGGTAGAGTTAACCCTCTTAGTCGGGGGGATGAGAGCCATGGGAGTCTCACAATCTGGAGATGGTGTTTGGACAGAAGGAAAACTGGATAACAGTTGGTTCAAAACCCTTTTATCGATGGAGGTAAGTTGGTCTTCAACAGCCTACAATAGTTACATAGCGAAGACACGTGACACTAGAGTAAAGGTTAGAGCCGCTTCGCGCACTGATTTGGTTTTTGGATCTAACTCAGAGTTGCGGGCTATTGCTGAGGTCTATGCCCAAAACGACAACAATAGTAAGTTTGTTTGCGATTTTATTGAAGCATGGAATAAAATCATGAATGCAGATCGATTTGATTTACGTTAACTAAATGGAACCTTGGGGCCCTTAATATTGGATATATGCAATGTGGATTTGTAATTAAATCGAATCGTAGTCAAAGAACACTTTTGTTAGCGCGTCAAGAACAAAAGAATTTATCTCAATGGTTAGTGGAAATCATAGGTGATCATCTATTTGTTTTTAACACAACCGAAGGTGTGTATCTTTTCTTGGCTGAGGAGCATTGTACTGCTTTGCTAGAAAAACAACTTGACACCTATCTTCAAAAAAGGATTTCTAGTAGCTATGTGTTAAGTAATCGATCAAATCACATCAACTTTTTCACAGAAGAAGTAGGGCAGATACTTCAAGATGACACCAGTAGTTGCTTCATGTGGAAAAATTTCATTAGTAGTTTTCTAGGACAACTCAACCCTTTTGTAGGCGATTCAACTGCAATCGCCACTCTTTTTAAAACTTTTGTAGGGATTGTCAAAGTAAGGGGTACTGTTGCTCAGTTGGATTATCTTAAACGCAAAATGAATTTACTTCGTGAAAGAGTTGATTTAGGTGATTTGTTTCAAAACTAACTTTTTTAGACCTTTCTACCTATTGGCACACTGAGTTTAAATCAAAGTCTGAACTTGAATAACTAGTCTCAATATAATCCTCACTGTTGGGTAAACCATATCCTTCTTTGAGGGTGTTGTTAGGTAAAAGTTTTTTTAATACGATTTTAATGTTAGCCTAAATTAAATCTATTTAGATTTCAATATAATAAAACAAGGTTAAGTCAATAACTAAGCAGATTGAATTTTAATCTCTTTTTTCACGGCCCATTCCGTCGGGAATTCCTTTATAATATCTAAATCTTTCAACAGGTAAATCATTGTGATATTTTATTCTTCTTTTGAGTCGTTTAAACACACTGTCTTTTTCTCCAATAGGATATTTATCTATATCCGAACCCAAATATTTATTCCATCCGCTTGACCATTGACTAAGATACTTTGAACCTGCTAATATTTTTTTATCTAAATATTCTGCAATATTTACTTCAGTATTTTTATCCTTAATATTACCACCATAAAAAAGGAATTCAGGAACTGTGTAAGCATTTAGATTCTGATGAATTATTTGTCCCGAATACATTAAACGCCATTCTGCAGCTCTTACAGCATCAGCTACTAAATATGCTGCTGACCTGTGGTCACTTTTGTGCCAAACTTGATAATTATAACCAGGATCAAAAGACATCAATACATCAGGCTTATTTTTTCTTATATGATAAACAATTTTCTCTATTATTTCTTCTTTATCAGCAAACTCTAACCTTCCATCATCATATCCTAAATTAATATATTGTTCCTCTGCAAGGCCTATGACTTTCATTGCATCAATTTGTTCTTGTCTTCTAATTTTTGACAAATCATTCTTACTCATTTCGGGATCTTTGGTGCCTACATTACCAGTTGTTAATGTAAGTATGAAAATGTTGTTGTTGTTTTCATTTAATAGAGCTAATGTTCCATGAGACTGATAATCATCATCAGGATGTGCTCCAATTAGTAATATTGTTTTTCCCTCCCATTGGTCTATGGGAATTAATGGTTGAGAATAACTATGTTCTGAATTAACAAAGGCTAAAATAAAAGTTGTGATTCCAATTAATTTTTTTATTAGGTGTTTTTTTATCAAAATATTTATTTTCAAGTTCCCTACAAGGTATTAAATTATAGTTTAAAAATTTTATTCTTAATTACACAACACCAAAACAAACTTGAACGACAATAATCAATGTGATAATAAAAAATCTAGCATATCATCTTCAATAAGTCTTTAGATTTTGGAATTTATATGCAACTAAACCTTCTAAAGAAAATAATATAGTTTAGTTTCATTAACTGCTGCTTTACTTTTTTTGATACTGAAGTCTTTCATATCTTTAATTTATAATAATTAGCTTATGAAAATGTATAGAAAAGTTTTTTTGTCAGTTTTACTGGGTTTTATTATCCTAAATACATTAATCTTTGGGGGAATAAGAATTTTTTTAAATTTAAATGATGTCCCTATATATGACTACAGATTAATCTATGATTTTATACTTAGTAATAATGATGTAAATCAGCTTAATAATTTATCTGAATTATTAGGGTACAATAAAAATGATAAGCTTTTGATTATTCATGCTGATGATTTGGGTTTATCTAACTCAGTAAATCAGGCTTCTTTCGACGCTTTAAACAATAAATATGTTAACTCAGCGAGTGTAATGATGCCTGCACCAAACACAAACGAGGTAGCTGACTATTTTATAGAAAATCCTGATGTAGATTTAGGTCTTCACCTGACTTTTACATCTGAATGGAAAGATTATAAATGGCATGGCATTAGTCAAAAAGACTCTATTCCATCTTTGATAAATGGTAGTGGTGATTTTTATGAAAAGAAAAAAGAAGTTATTAAAAACTCAAATCCTCAACACATAAGGAAAGAGTTACAAGCGCAAATAGATTATGCAATATCAATTGGAATAAAACCAACACATCTTGACAGTCATGAGGGTGTATTGTTTTTTTCGCCAGAATTTTTTAAAATTTATCTTGAAGTTTCTGAAAAAAATAGACTCCCTGTTTTTGTACCAAAACTTTTAGCTGCACATTTTAATAATGATTTTCCACAACCTAGTAATTTAGTTGTTGTAAAAATGCATATGGCTGATAAAAATATATCTTTTGAAAATTGGGCCAGATATTATGATTCAATACTTAATAATTTAGATCCAGGATTAAATGAAATGATTGTTCATCTTGGATTAGATAACAATGAAATGAAAAAAATAACTTCAAATAGAATTGCTTTTGGTTCAAAGTGGAGAAATCTAGATTATAATATAGTATCTAGTCCTGAATTTAAGGAATCACTAATTAAAAATGACATTAAATTAGTGACATGGCGAGAAATTAAAGATATAATATATCCCTAGTCTAGTACATTGAATTGATACAATTAGATAATATGAGAAAAATAGGTTTAGTTAACTGAGTATTCATTTAGGCTGTAGTAATATTTGCTATAACGTTTGGATATAGACTATTTATAAAGTAAACATAAAAACTCTCACCGAAAGCAACTGTTTCTGTAAAACCTAACAAAGTTTACTTGGACTGGTTTTTTTATTTTTAATAGCGAAGATTTTTAGTGTTTATTTTTCATTCTCTGTAACTAAAAGAGAACTAAAGAATCCATTCGAAAACCTTATTTCACTTCAACAACTAGTGGTTCAAAGTTTTTTACAATATCGCTGACTACAGCAGGGTTTCCTGTCATTTCCCACTCGCCCAAAGAAAGCGGGATATTACCGATACTGCTCAGTGTGTCAAAGAAGTTTTTTAAACTAAATTCTTTTTTGTTTTTTTCATTCTTCAATGCAACTTCGGTCATTGCTTTTTCGAGTAAATATTTCCCTGTAATATAACTTGTTCCGTACCCAGGCTGACGAAGATATAAATGCTGCTCAAAGATTAGTAGCTCTTTTTCTGTTTTCATCCAGCCTCTAGGAGTGTATTCTGAATGGATTTTTCCGGCTTCCTCCATAGACATCATATTGGCATGGGCATACAAAGAGCCTAATCCTCTGGCTGCTCTTTGAGCGATCAGGATGTAGACAATTTCTCGAGATCTTGGATTTTCTTCATAAAGCCCAGCCTGCATAAACATCTCCTCGACTGCGGTTGCCATACCTTCATTACGGGAATCAAAAATATTATACAACATCGCGTTTTTTCTCAATGGATTTTTGTGAGGCTCCATATCCATTCTTGCGAGTTCAAACCAATGGTAAAAATGAGAGTACAGGGGTTTTGGATCATAGTGCGCTGTTATCCAAAAGAAATTTCGTTTATCCGCAGGAATAAAACTTCCTAAATGCGGTTGGAGGGCAGTTGTGAAATAATCTTTTACAGTTACAATTTCGTTAGAATCCAAAAAATCAATGAGTTCTGCAGCTGATTTTTTGGCTAATGTACTGTATGCTTCTGCGGAATCCGCATCGATTAGCGGCGGTAAGTCTCTATTTCGATGTTCTTCTAACTTTAAGGAAGACCAAGCCCTAACTAGCTCGCGTTTCAGCAGCATAACCTCATCTTCCCAGCTCAAAGGAACCAAATGCACATTCTGCTGATACCAAGTATAGTGCTCCTTCCCTATTCCAGAGGGTCCATTTTTGTTTGGAATTTGACTTGTTAGCCAAGCAACAAACTGTTGTGTCGACACAATAGCATTATTGATGCTTTTGGATAATTCGTCATCCTTAGCAATTCCTGTTTTAGACCTTATACTTTCTAAATCTTTAGTTTGTTCTTTGATGTCTCGAATTCCAGTCACCCATAGGTCACGTGCGTTGCCAGTAAGGTTTCGTTTTGCCTGTTCTTGTAGCAATGGAATTAGTTTAAGTGATTCCATTAAACGAACACTACTTTCTTTATCCAATGGGAATGCATATTGCCAAAGCTCTGTTATAGCGTGATTTGTTGGACCTTCGTGAGCTGGAACATCGCTTTTGTACGTCCAAATTGATTTATAATACGCCGGGTCTCTTTGCCATGGTTTCAATACTTTATAATTAAAAATATAGCCATTCATTTCTGCCCATAGCAAATGCCAATCAACTTGCTGACTCTCTGTCCACTTATCTTTTTGCATCTCATCTAGTGTGGTTTTCAATCCTAAAAAAGTATCCCATCGAAGATCAAATGCCTCTTCAGAATAATCAGGCACACCGTTTTGAAGTGGCGGAATTTCAAAAGAACGCCAAGCACGAAACAAAGAAACGAGTTCCTGTTTAGTACCCCCCTCCTGTTCTTGTGCTACTGAATTTTGAATAAAAAAGAGAAGTGAAAAACCTAAAAGTAAACTCTTGTATTTCATGAAATAGTATTTTGATAGGATCTCGTTTTTGATAGCGAATCCGAATATTCGATTGTATTCATTTGAATATAAAAGTAACATAATTTAACTATATTGTAGAAACTAAGAAAACAGAACAATACATGCGCTTTTTAACTTTTATGCTTTTGTGCTTTGGACTTTCTCTAAACGCACAAACACTAAACTTTGATACCCTTCAAGATTTAAAAATCCGAAATGTTGGGCCAGCTAATATGAGTGGTCGAATTACTTCAATAGATGTAGTTACTGCCAATCCAAAAATAATTTATGTTGGAGCTGCCTCAGGAGGTGTTTGGAAATCTGAAAACGGCGGATCAGCCTGGACTCCTATTTTTGACGATCAACCTACTCAAAACATTGGAGCTGTAGCCATACAGCAAAGCAAGCCTGAAGTTATTTGGGTTGGAACAGGAGAAGGGAATCCAAGGAATTCTATGAACCTAGGTGCTGGTATATTCAAGAGTATTGATGGAGGTACATCATGGAAATTCATGGGATTAAAAGCAACCAAAACCATTCACAGAATAATCATTGATCCAAACGATCACAATACAGTTTACGTTGGTGCAATGGGAGATCCGTTTACTGAAAATGAGCATCGTGGTTTATATAAAACAATTGACGGAGGAGAAAGTTGGACTAAAATTTTGTTTAGCAATACTTCTTCTGGAATTGCCGATTTGGTTATGGATAAATCCAATCCGAAAAAAATATTCGCAGCCTTATACGAACATCACCGCACTCCCTATTCCTTTGTTTCGGGAGGAAAAGGATCTGGACTCTACATAAGTGAAGATTCGGGGAAAAGCTGGAAAATTATTGGTCCAGAACAAGGTTTTCCTGAAGGGGAATTGGGTCGTATTGGAATTGCAATTGCGCCCAGTAATTCCAAAAGAATTTACGCCAAAGTAGAGGCTAAAAAAAATGTGCTATACCGAAGTGATGATGGAGGGTCCAAATGGATGGTGATCAACGAAAATTCTAAATTCACAAACAACCGTCCCTTTTACTTTCAAGACTTGGCAGTAGACACCGCAGACGAAGATCGTTTGTACAATATTTACCAACCCTTATCTGTAAGTTATAATGGCGGTAAAACCTTTGACACCACCCCCATGATTCCTGCTGACGAAACAAAAGGTATTCATGCAGATTTCCACGCCATGTGGATCAATCCAAAAGATGCGCAACACATGATCATTGGGGGAGATGGTGGTTTGGGAATATCGTATGATCATGGTAAAAGTTGGTATTTTCCAGAGAGCATTCCCGTAGCACAGTTATATCACGTTAACGTTGATTATGAAACTCCCTTTAATGTTTATGCTGGAATGCAGGATAATGGCAATTGGTCGGGACCAGCTTACACCTGGAAAAGAGGTGGAATTAGAACATTGTACTGGCAATATTTAGTTGGAGGGGACGGCTTCTATATTGCACCTGATAAAGAAGATGATCGGTTTGGTTATGGAACTTCTCAAAACGGAGACTTATATCGTTACGATAAATTAACTGGATACTATCAAAGTATAGCCCCCCAGTTTTCGCCTACAAAAGCTCCATTACGATTCAATTGGAATGCAGGTTTTGCAAAAGGTCCAGCTGATGAAAAAACTGCCTACTACGGCTCTCAATTTGTACATAAAACAGAAGACAAGGGAGCAACCTGGCGTGTAATTTCGCCAGACTTATCAACCGACAACAGCAAACATCAAAAGGATGATTACGGAGGTTTAACCCTAGATGTTTCAGGGGCTGAAAACTACAACAGTATCCTGTCTCTTGAACCCAGTCATTTGAACAAGGACCTGCTATGGGCCGGAACCGATGACGGGCAGGTTCATCTTACTCAAGATGGAGGTAGAACATGGAAAAACCTAACCAAACGAATCGATGGACTCCCAAATGAATCGTGGATTATGAAAATTCATGCTTCCCGTTATGACGAAAGTACCGCTTGGATCGTTGTCAATAATTATCGAAAAGGCGACTATGCTCCCTACTTATTTAAAACTGAAGACTACGGAGCAAATTGGTCTCGAATGGTGCACGAGGGCGATGTAAATGGATATACACTTTCATTCATTCAAGATCCTGTAGAAAAAAACCTGCTTTTCTTAGGAACAGAAAACGGTCTATGGGTTAGTATTAATAAAGGGAATGATTGGACACAATTTAAGAATGGGTTTCCAAGTGTGTCGACAATGGATTTGGTAATACAAGAAAAAGAATCTGCACTCGTTGTTGGTACCTTCGGAAGAGCCATATGGGTTCTTGACGATTTATTAAGCCTTAGAGCAATTATCTCAAATAAATTAAGTCAGAAACTAATCGCCTTACCCCTAAACGAAGTAATTCAAGTCAAGGGGCTTTTCATTGCACCTCCAGGGAATATTTGGTCAGGATTTCACACAACATTTGAAGGTGAAAATCGTGTATTTCAAAAGGCCAAAATTCCAGTTTTTATTAATGATGTTCCAAAGGAAACTGACTCAATCACTGTCAACATCAGAAACCCAAAAGGAGACACCATCAATACAGTAACCGCAACTGATTTAAAAAAAGGATTAAACTATATTGTTTGGAAACTAGATGAAAAAAAATCATACCTCCAAGGGAGTTGGATTAATGAGGAAACAAGGGGAATACCTGTTCTTGCTGGAGATTACGCTTTAGAAATCCTCTATAAAGACGAAACCGCTGCATCTTCAATACAGGTTGTTCCTGATCCAAGGTTTGAATTAGAAAAAAATGTAGATAAGCAATTGTATGTATATCAAAAATCAATCAATCATCAGGTCAAACGACTTGCTCAATTGATGAATTCCTTGGATGATTGGGAGAAGAAAACCAAAGAAAGAATTGAACAACTCCAAAAAGAAACTTCAACAAACAAAAAACACATTCAAAAAGCATCCGAATTTAAAACTATAATTCAAGCCTATAAACTCAATATAAGAGATAGGCCTATGGATCGACAGCTTGGAGCATGGCAGAGCAAAAAAACAACGCCTTACTCGGCAACAAAGGAGGCATTGAAAGCTGCAAAATCGAGGGTTACAATTCCATCAAAACAAGATTGGCAAAGAATTGAACGTGCTAAAAATTTAATCGATGCATTAAAAAAAGAATTGGATCAATTCAAAAATAACGAATGGCAGGAGTTTATGAACATGAATCAATAAACAAACACTTCTCGGCTAGGTATCGAGTGAAGCTTCTGCTTCAATTTCAACCAAATAGCCATCACCAACAAGCTTGGCTTCGACAAGTGTATTGGCTGGATTTATAGCGTTAAACCGGAATCCGTGTGCTTGGGCAACTGACACCCAATCATTAATATTATGTACGTAAATTCGAGTTCTTACCACATCATCTAAACTACCACCAAGTGATACAATTGCGGCTTCTATTTTGTCGATTACAAAATGAGTTTGTGCAGCAGCATCAGCTCCCCCAACCACTTCATTTTGATGTGTTGCAGTAGTTCCTGAAACATGAATCTGGTTTCCTTTTTTGATTGCTCGTGAATAACTAGCAAACGTTTCCCACTCCGTTCCAGAACTTACGCGTTCTTTTTGATCTGAAACTTTCTCTGGAGAATATACCGGAGGAATATGATCTAAATGATGTGTCAGATCACCTGAAGCAGTTAAAAAGGGTGGTTTGCGATATTCATCACCACAGTTACCCGGAATGGGATGAAGCTCTGAAAGTACTCCTTCAATGGAATCAATATCGTGCTGTTCATAAACAATGTCAAGCATGTTTTGATGATCTTCTATGTGAGAATTCTCGCCCAGTCTAGCACCAACAATAACAGCTGCAACATCTTTATTTTGAAGCACATAACTACTGGCGATACTTGCAATGGTTGTATTGTGTTTATTAGCGACTTCCTGCAATACACTCAAGAGGTTTTGAAAAACGGACCACCCGCCAATTTGATCAATAAACCGTTTGTATTTCATTTGAGACCAAGTAGCTAATTCATCGGAGTTTGGTTCTTGGAGACCCAACCAACGTTTCGAAAGAAATCCACCTGCGAGTGTTCCATAGGCCAATAACTTAACATCATATTCAGCGCAAACCGCTTTCATAGGACCATGTGCACGTTGATCGATAAGAGAATGTGAGATTTGATTACTGACAATCGGAATTCCATTGGCCAATGCAATGCGTAAATGATGTGCATCAAAATTGGTAACGCCAATATTATCAATCAGACCTTCTTCTTTCAATTCATTCAAAAAAGTAAGCCCGTCCAACCAACTCGGATCCGTATAGTCCCATGCATGGAATTGCATCAGATCAATTGTTTTTTGATCCATTCTATCAAGAGCCATTTGAACTGCGCCTCTTACCTGATCTTTAGTTATTTTTCCTGGCTTAGGAACCCATTTAGTAAACATCTTAATGGTGTTCTTTTTGTCGCTCTTATTTTTACAAATTCCAGCAATTATTTCGCTAGAGCCATAGTGGTCTGCCATGTCAAATGCAGTGAATCCAGCATCGACATAGGCATCCAAATAAGAAGCAGTTTTTGGAAGATCGAGCTGTTGATCTTCTTTTTCCATATCAGCAATTTGCCATAAGCCAACAACCAATTTTGGAATTGAAAGTGTTTTGGATAGGATGGTGTTCTTTTTTAAACTCATTCTTTTGGTAAATTTTTAAACTGTTTAACTGAAAACGTTTCTTTTTTCTTAAGTTTTATCCATTGATTTAAAAAGACAAAACTCGCTAATCCCATTACGACAAGCCAAATGTAGGTTGAATGAAAATACCACGCAGCAACACTTTTAGACAAGTCTTTGTAGATATGAATTAATAAAAAGCCTGATAAAAACACAACCCCACCCCAACCGATAAATTGTTGTAGCAATCTGTTCTTAAAAACTTTTATTTCAGAAAATATATTGGGATTATAACTTTTAATGGTGAGTACCGTAATGCACATCAGTAAAAAATTTATCAGCATTGAGGTAACCATGATGTCAATCCCTAAGAAAAAATCTCCAGCAAAATGTGAGCCCAATACGCCAATACTTCCCATTACACCAGCAATAATTAGAGCAACGTGGGGGGTTTTATTTTTCTCGTGAATTTCAGCAATTTTATTGGGAAAAATACCATCCTTTGCCCATGCAAACATGAGTCGAGATACCGAAAGCAGCATGGCGGGAAGATCATTTATTAGGGCAACAGCCGCTCCAAAAATAATAAGCACATCAACTCCTTTAGGCAACACATAGCTCAACAGCCCAGGAGCAGTAATGTCTTTTAGCTGCGCTTGCTCGGCAACATAACTCCAAGGAACTATACTGTAAACAGAAAAAGTAAAAAGAAAATAGAATAATCCTACACCCAAAATGGCAATCAGTATTGCAAGTGGAATGTTGCGACTTGGATTGATGGCTTCACTCCCAGTTTGAGCGATAGCATCGAAACCAATAAAACTTGAAAATAATATTGCTGCAGCAGACAAAAAGATAGTCCAATCAAATTCTGGGTCTGGGGGAATTGTATGAAGAAGGTTATCTTTATTTTCAACAGCTGTCAAGAAATCTGAAGCATCAAAAAACAATCCCGATATAATGACAATACTACCCAAACAAAAAATAACAAAGACCATGGGGAGCAGTAAATTGGTGTAGGACTTAATCCCTTTGATATTCAAGTACACAAAACTCCATATGAAGCTTAACGATATGCCAACCCTAACGATCGAAACTTCAAGCAAAGAAGAAAGCCAATAGACCTCAGCACTGTAAGCAATGTCTCTAAAAAAAGGAACTGTAATATAGGCAATAACACCAATTACGATAGACAAGCCAAACCACTGCGAGAAACTAGCAACGAAACCTAAATAAGGATTTAT
The DNA here is from genome assembly GCA_018608425.1 of Flavobacteriaceae bacterium. GTDB lineage: Bacteria > Bacteroidota > Bacteroidia > Flavobacteriales > Flavobacteriaceae > Arcticimaribacter. The sequence goes on along the minus strand of JABAZL010000032.1, from coordinate 8,359 downwards.
ACCTCTACTAGCATACAAGTAGCTTCCTCCTGCTCTTGGCATTGCCGAAGACAAAATAGCATAAGCAAGACCAGCAAATAAGGCTGGTATAGCCGCAAATGCAAATGCCCACAAGACATTAGGTCCGATTGTTGGAACACTCCTATGAATCATAAAAGGAACCACATTTATGGAAGCACCAACCATAGAGGAAACTCCAGTAGCAACTACTGCCGCTAAACCCATTTGTCGACTTAATTTAGGCAATGCACTCATGTGAAATCGAATGTGTTTATTTAAAATATATTATGGCGAACTCGCATTTTCAAACGTCGAAGTCTTACAAAACTGTTTTAAAGAAGCATGTGTATTGTTCGCACAGTTAAAGTTAATCGAAAAGCTGAAGCTAAAAAAATATTCGTAAACTATATCGCTGTCAAAAGAGCGCAAAACAAAAAACTGCAATTAACCAACGATGGGCAAAAGTGAAACCTTTACCCAACATCATTCTCTAGAGTAGCAAAGGATAAAAAAGGGACTATCAGATCCCCTTTTCAATTCGTACATCTAGTATAAACTCGTCAATTTTTTCTTTCGTTACATTAGGCATACAAATTATATGGGTCACATCGTCAGTAGCAAGTTGCCACTTACCCTTTATCGCTTCAGAAATCTTTGGAAAAACTACGGTAATTGCTCCTTCATTAGTCCAAGCCTCTACCCCGATTTTAATTAATTCATTTTTGCAGTACTGAGCAACCTCTTGGCTGTGTTTATAACGGGCTCTTAAACCTTCTATTCCCATTTTCTGAATTGCATACCATAAGAATAAAGGACTGTGACCGTTTCTAGACCCAGTAATAGTAGTGTCCATGGAACCAATATAAGAAACGCCTTTTGCAATCCTATCCTTGGTGGAACGTCTTGTTATAATAACTCCTGAAGGAATGGGAGAACCTATAAACTTGTGTCCACTAATAGAGATACTGTCTGCTCCATCTTCAAAATCAAAAGGCACTCGAGGCTCCAAGAAAGCTCCATAAGAACCCGATAATGCAGCATCGCAGTGAATATAATGATCTTGTATTGCAGAGGTTCGCAGTACCGCTTTTACTTTAGAAACATCATCCTTCGCCTCTTTCATTGTTGTTCCAAAATTTGTCAAAACAATTGCGGGCTTATCTCGATTGAATTGTAAGGTATTTGCAAGATCATTATAATCGATTTCTCCATTTTCTTGCGAGCGAATTACAATACTTGGGATGTTTAGCAAACGAATGTTTTTCTTGATACTGTAATGGGTAGATTCAGAGAAATAAACCATTGCATTGGGATATAATTCTCTTGCGAGGTATAAGCCATAAAGATTGCTTTCCGAGCCTCCATTGGTTACATACCCCCAATAATCTTTTGGGTTAGCACGAAACATTGTAGCAAAAAAATCGACAACTTCAGTTTCCATTTTATGGGTTTGAACCTTATTTGTTGTTTGTTCAAAAGGATCGCCTATATTGTTGATCGGATACTTTAAAAACTCATTCAACCTCGAATAATCAAAATCTTGTGAAACTGGATATCCTAGCATAAAATCCCCTCCAACTTTTATCTTTTCTAAAGCATTTTCTATTGTAAAGTCTTGGTCTGTATCCATGATTGTATATAGTTATAATTATTTAGATTATTTAACTACAAAATTATGTTTTTTAAATATTTAATTTTATTTACTAGTAATAATCAAGTTAATTAATCTAATTTTATACGGTAATCAGAATTAAACACCTGTAACGAGCCAATACCATATCAACTTCCAGATAAATAAACTTCATTATGGACCAATTCGACAGTAAAATCTTGATGCAACTTCAAGAAGATGCAAAACAAAACACCAAGCAAATAGCAGCTAAAATTGGTTTAAGCATTACACCAACCTATGAGCGAATTAAAAAGTTAGAACGCACTGGCATTATCAAATCATATGTTGCAGTTTTGGATCGATTCAAAATAGAAAAAGAAGTTATTGCGTATTGTCAGATCACCTTATCGAAGCATCAAAAAACAACGCTTGATCAGTTTGAAGTGAAAATGAATTCTTTTTCAGAAATAATGGAATGTCATCATGTTTCTGGCAATTTTGACTTTTTACTAAAAGTAGTTGCGGGTAACATTATTGGGTTTCATAAATTCATTACAGAAAAGTTATCCGTAGTTGATGATATCGCAACCATTCACAGTGTGTTTGTAATGAAATCAGCTAAAGATTCTGGCACATACGCAGTATAGTAATCACACTATAAGAAGTTAGCTATTTAGTCGCAGTCAGAATCATATCTGCTGCTTTTTCAGCAATCATATATACTGGTGCGTTTGTGTTTCCAGAAACAATTTTCGGCATGATGGATGCATCAACCACCCGAAGGTTTTCAATTCCATGTACTTTCAGAGTAGAATCTACAACTGCCAGAGGGTCATTCCCCATTTTACAAGTGCCTACTGGATGATACACCGTTTCTACTGTTTTTTTGATGTGGTCAACAAGAGCATCTTCAGAGGTTCTGTTTAGTGGAATACCATTTTCTTGGGTATGTTTTTTCAATGCTTGCTGTTCCATTATTTTAAAAACCAATTTCCCAGCTTTAACCAACTGATCTAAATCTTCTTTTTCTTTTAAAAAATTAGGCTGAATGATGGGTGCTTTTTTTGGGTCAGCAGATGAAAGACTTACAGTGCCTCTACTTTTTGGATGTAAGAGTGTAGGAAAAACAGTAAAGCCATCGGAACGCGGAAACGTACTCAAATCATAAGCATCATAACCATATTCTTTACCCAACCACATGGGTGAAAAATGGAGTTGAAAATTGACTTTTCCACCTTTCTGATCGAGATCAAAAAAGGCCATCCCCTCCAGAGGACCGCTATTGAAAACCCCTTTTTTATGCACAAAATAACTCCAAGCAGCTTTGAGCTGGGGTACGAGTGGAATATTATGATTGACTCCTTCTTGGGTTTTTGATTGGCCACAAACCGGGAAAAACAGATGATCTTGAAGATTTTTCCCAACCCCTTTCAATTCGTGAAGACATTCGATACCGTGCTCACTCAATTCAGAGGCGTCTCCAATTCCTGAAAGCATCAATAGCTGGGGTGATTGAAAAGCTCCAGCGCAAAGAATAACTTCTTTTTGAGCATTCACTTGTACTGTTTTTTTACTTTTGGTATACTGTACTCCAACTGTCTTTTTACCCTCTAAAATCAATTTATCAACCTGAGCGTGTGTAATGGTCGTTAGATTGGAACGCTTTAAAATGGGTTTTAAAAAAGCCGTGGCGCCACTTGCACGTTTTCCGTTTTCGATAGTACTATGCACCACACCGGCACCTTCTTGTTTTGATCCATTATAATCAGAAGTTGTTGGAATTCCTACTGCAGCGCAAGCCTCAATAAAACCAGAGACAAAAGGTGATTTAAAATAGGTTGGCAGCGTAACACCCAGTTCCCCTGAATTTCCGTGATAGTTTTCATCTATCGAATCAATTTGGGCGTGTTTTTCTGAACGCTTGAAATATGGTAATATCTCTTTGTAACTCCATCCGGGATTTCCTAGTGCTGCCCAGCCGTCATAATCTGCGGCGTTCCCACGCACATAAGCCATAGCATTGGTAGAACTACTACCCCCAAGGGTCTTACCTCTTGGCAAATAAATTTTTCGATTCAGGATACTGCTTTGTTCCTCAGTCCAAAAGCCCCAGTCTACTTTGCTTTTGTGAATCTTTAAATACGCTCCAGGAACATGAATATTCAGATTATTGTCTGGTCCTCCTGCTTCTAATAAGAGAACACTGTTTTGTGGATTTTTAGACAAACGATTTGCTAAGACACAGCCGGCAGACCCAGCTCCAATGATGATATAATCGAATGATATACCCATATCTATTTAGTTAAATTTAATAAATTGGGGATTGCTAACACACAGGAATTAATATCCAAAATAAGCCAGCATCATTAAATTTAAACCTTTATTTTCAATTGAGATCTGTTTCAATTGGATATTTGACTTGAAACTAAAAACAAAAGAGGCAGTAAAAACATTAAAACCTTATTATTTTTTTCATGCACAGAAATGCCCAATGTAAATGTTGGAAAGTTTTATTAAATTAGTTCTATGAAAAATTACGCCCTTATTCTTTTACTTATAAGCGTTTCTTGCAACCAACAAGATCGGGAACCTAAGCAACACAAAATCACAACGCAGCCCGATTTAGTGACAACAAAAAAACAAAAACACGCTCAAATAGAAGCACTGTTTTCAAAACATGACGGTTATGACCATTTGAATAT
>JABAZL010000032.1:0-3945 GCA_018608425.1 Flavobacteriaceae bacterium | reverse complement strand
ACGCTCAAATAGAAGCACTGTTTTCAAAACATGACGGTTATGACCATTTGAATATTACCTATTTCGAAGAAGATAATTATATTCAAATAGCGGCATCAACTAGCACAAATGAGTTTGTTAAATTTGAATATATTGAAGAATTATTTTGGTGGGATAATACTCCCTATTTCAATGAATTTTTATTGGGTAAAATTCAGAGAAAATTAGATGAAATGACTAGTTTAAAACACAAAGTAAAGCAGAGAAAAGAACCGCTTAAAATGACAATCAACTTCAACAATAGCAAATCAAGCAGTTGCTAGTAATCAAAGGCAATACAAAATCGAACCAACTGATTTGAATTACAACTCTTCGCGAAGGATTAATAATTTTTCTAGAAAAGCTGCTTTAATTTTCAACGCACGTTCATTTTTATCTTCATCAAGCGTATTTACAGCAATAGTGTAAGCAATATCTTCTAGGACTTCTTGATGATCTACCCGAGATATTCCAACAATATGAAATAGCGTTTGAATCCCGTTAATTTTATTCTCGACACCCCAAAAAGCATCTTTGCGCTCATTCGAAGTATTGATAAGCTTGTTGACCCAGTTACAAACATCAATCATCAAAACATAATCCTCAAGAATCGATATGGCCATATCATTTCTATATTTTAATTCAGAGTCTGAATATTTCGTGGAATAATAAACTGATTTCATTTTTTTATTTTAGCCAAACTAACTTTTGGCACAATTAACAATCTTCTAAACAACAACTCAAAATCGTTTACTGTAAGACACAGCTACAAATCATTTCTAAGCTCGCGAATCTTAGCCCGAAAAGCGACTTGGATTTTCAGAGCTCGCTCATTTTTATCACCATCAATAGTATCCATAGCAATATCGTAAGCAATTTGTTCTAAAACCTCTTGATGATCTTCTCGAACAATAAGACCTATAAGAAAAAGGGTTTGAATTCCGTTGATTTTATTCTCAACATCCCAAAAAGCATCTTTATTTGCATTTGAAGTGTTGATGAGTTTATTAACCCAATTACAAACATCAACCATTAGGACATAATCTTCAAGAACCGATATGGCTATTGCAGATTTGTATTGAAGCTCTTCTGCTGTGAAATCATCGATAAAATAAAGTTGTTTTTCATTATTCTCTTTCATTGTTTATTTTTTCATTTATCATTAATTCCACCAAATATGTTGTAAATTTAAAATGTTAATATGTAAAAATAGGAATTTAAACTATTTAAATGTACAAAAAAATATATTTAAATATGCCTAATACTGTGTCGTTTTGTGCATTTTTAATTTACTTAATTGTATGTTTGACTATCAAAATATATTATTTACTATATTTAATGTAACTAGTAATTTATTATGGGTATTGAATTAAATGAGCTTCAACAGAAGATAGGAGCTGAACTAAAAAGCATGCGGTTATTAGCAGGGTTCTCTAGCTATGAAGTTTTTGCAGATAAAAACAATCTCAGTAAGATACAATACTTTAAAATGGAAAAAGGGACGAATTTTACCCTTAAAAGTCTTGATCGTATTCTTAAAATTCATGACATATCAATCATTAATTTTTTCCATAAATTTGATAAAGAAACCAAAACTCCAGCCAACATTGAATGTGTTGAAAGAATTACCATGCTTTTGGACAGCCTACAACAATCTAAGCTTGTGTTTAGTAAATCTCTTGGTCTCTCGAATGCTAATCAAATTAATGCTATCTTGAGCGGGCGCAACAACATCTCAGCTAAGTTAGCCTACCAAATTGAAAAGGTTTATCCTCAGTTCAAATTTTCATGGATTCTGAATGGAGAAGGTGAGATGGTTTAAGTAAGCCTTAAAATCTCAACATGCCTCAGAAGAAACTCTACAATCATTGTAAAAGTCAGCTAGATCATACCCTAGAAATTCTCGAAATCCGCAAAGCCGAAATTCTAATAGCCTTGGAATCTGAAAGCAAAAGCAGTGCGGGAGATAAACACGAAACTGGTAGGGCAATGATTCAACTAGATAGGGAAAAACTTGGGGAGCAAATCAAAAAGGCTGAAAAAAATAAAATAGTTCTAAACCAATTGAAACACTATAAAAGCTCAGGAGTGGTTTGCTTTGGATCTGCAGTTCAAACAAATAATTCAAACTATTATATTGCCATCCCTGGAAGTAACTGTTTGATAGAAACAAACACATTTCATTGTATTTCACCTCAAAGCCCCATTGGAGTTTTACTTCTTGGAAAAAAAGTTGGAGATCAAATAAAGTTCAATGGAATTACGAGTACAATTACAGTAATTACGTAGTTGTCATTAACTTTTTTTTCTGACCTTCTTACTGTGATGCTTATTTTTGTGTCGCTCTTCCTTCAAGCGTTCTGCCTCTTTTGCTCTTCGTTCTTGAGGTTTTACTTTTCTAGGAGGGTTTTTCTTCTTCTTATTTGAAGAATCATTCAATTGATTTCGGTAGTGCACTTTAAGGAAATGAAGTATCTCTTCTTCCGGAGCTGGAAGTTCTAAAAAAACATGATCAGGTTTATTCTCTTTTACATTGAATCCACGAATAATAGATCCAAAGTCGTCGTGCTCAAAAACTGCAATGGGCATTTCGTTGATCAAGAATGCTTCTTGTTTAAGTATTTGCTTAACAGCTTTTCCAGTAATTCCTTTCGAGTTGCTCATAATTGTGCTAAAATTTAGCTGGGTTGATTGAAATAATGGGTGAGAATTTTAACCAATTCTTTTTTGTAGGCATCATACAACACTCCCGATCTGTTATTGATTTGAATATCCATTTCGTCTTCTACCTCTTCTTCGGCAAGATAAGCCATTTCATAATCTCCATCGAAACGATCAATTATCATATCCTCTACTCGAATTGAAAATGCAGTTTCATAGCCTTGACCAAGAGAATTTCGGAGATAATCCCAAGTATAAGACAACATTTTGAAGGCAAAACCATCGCCCAAAGCATATGCTTGTTTACTAACCTCAGCAAGCTTTTCGTCTTGATTTTCAAGGACTGCAGCAATCAAAAACTCTTGATCTAAGTTCAGTACCACACCTTTTTTCTGTAATTCAAAAAGTGATGCTATGCGAAGGTGTAATTTATTTGTAGACATGAATTCATTTATTAATAAAGAAAAAAAGGATAGAAAAAGCCAACCATAGCCCAACTACCCTTTTAATGACGCCAGGGTGTGAAGCCCTGCGGGACAAAAGTAAGTAATAATTCAATACTTTTTCCATAAGATGTCCCGTAAAGCGAAAATCTTTTTTAATTACCGATTAAAAGTAATTTTTCTTGTCTCTTGTTGATGTATCGGAACCCATTCGAACCATAAAAGCCAGCTTCTTCTAGCATTATTCGGATGTCTTTCTTCCATTCTGGAATATAAACACTTGTATTCAATTCAATCGCATAAGAAGTATTTTGATGTAAAGGGTAATCTCCATTTACTGCAACTCCATTTTGCGAATCCCACATACCAAGAGTTGTCCCAGCTGAATGACCATATGTACCCAAAGGATGCGTATAAATCTGTGGTCGAAGTCCTTCTGCCCTCCCCTGTTCTAATGATTTTTTTAAAATTACATTTCCTGAAACTCCAGTTTTGAAATTATTTGTAAAAATATCTTGAACACGATTTCCTTGTGCCAAGGCATCAACTAAAAAATCTGGAGCTTGTTTTTCTCCGGGTTTCAAAACATAAGCGAGCTCTTGGCAATCGGTATTGAGAGATAAATAACTGATCCCAAAATCGCAATGCACCAAATCCCCAGGTTGTATGATATCAAATTTAGATTTGCTGTCAAAGGCATATAAATCACTATCATTGGCTCGTTGGACATCGACTGTAGGATGAAACCAAGTATCCAATCCTAGGCTTAGAACCTTTTCACGTAACCACCAAACAACATCGTCGGTAGTGGTTTCGCCGGGCG
>JABAZL010000028.1 GCA_018608425.1 Flavobacteriaceae bacterium | reverse complement strand
CTGTTGGTCTTGGAATATCCTTAATTCTAAATTTAGTAGAAGTTGAAACTCTTTGTCCATCTGGTAATGTTCCGCTAGCAGTAATTTTTATCTCTCTTCCTTTACCAGGGTTCATGATGAAATTACTTCCTTTAAGTCTCTTAAGACCAGGTGCATTTGCATTAATTTTATTGTCTGGAATACCCGGGATAGAGATCGTCATTGGGTTAGAAACTCCACGATATACCACATTCATTTTATCTGCAGATATTACAGCAGAATTTGGTTTTGAAATAACAGAGTATACTTGATCAACCGGAATTTTAGATTCTATACCGTTGTTTTTGAAAACTAAATCTCCAGATATTTTATGATCTCCTGGACGTCCAGCATCAACATTAAGTTTAATTCCACCAGGAATCAATTCATACTGAGATTCAGACAATAATTTTCCATCTAAAGAAATACGTACTTCATTTGGATTTTGTGCACCACCTTTTCTACCCAAAAGAACACTTCCATCAAAAGTTTCGCCTTGATAATAAGCGCCTTTTTCTGTTTTTAGAAGAGTAATGTAATTGTCTTTAGTAACCTTACTACCGGCTTCAAGCTCTTTCCCTAACAATGCATTTAAAACATCACTCTCCGTTAGTCGAATATCATTTTGCATCATCGTTAGTTTTGCTAAAGATGAAATAAGCGGAAAACCTTCAAAATTATACGACAACCAGGGTTGTGGTTGGCCATCTGCATTGACTATATTTCCATCGAAGTCACCAGCGTAAAAGCGTTCTTCTACCAATTCCGTATACTGGGGGTATTGACTTGCAAAAACTTGAATTACACGCATTTTATAATTATTCATTTGTTCAACGAACTCTTTACCTGCTTCAGATAAACCACTGGCTCCAAAAAAGATCAAATCTAATTGTTCGCCTTTGTCCATTTCAGAATATTTATTTAACTCAGGATCATCTGCCATTCGGTCTGCGGTGATCGTAGTTTTAATTTCCTGAATTTTGTCAAAAAAAGCGGTCGATTCTTTTCTAATCTCCTTAGCAGTTCGGTCGTGACCAATCCACTTGCCTTCTTTTTCTTCAGAATTAACAGCGATTTTCTGATAGTAAATTTCATTACCTGATTTAACTCGTTCATTTGCGCTCTGAATTTTCTTGAACATTTGTCCAAATCCGTCCAAAACCTCTTTACTAACATTCAATGCCAACATGGTAATAAACACTAAGTACATCAACGCAATAAGTTTATTACGTGGGGTTTCATTTGCTCCAGCCATGCTTCTTAGTTTTTGTTCATTGCAGAAAGCATTCCGCCATAAACTTGATTAAGTGAAGCTAAGTTTGCAGACATAGCCTCCATCTGAGCTTTGAATTGCTGGGTGTTTTCAGCTACTTGCTCGTTGTAAGAAGTCTGAGAATTTGCGTCAGCAACTTGAGAACTGTATAATTGATTTAAAGCTTCTAATTGAGTAGCAGCTTTAGCTAACTGATCTGAATAATTATTTGAAGAAGAAATTGCATCAGCGGCTGGTGCAAGTGCTTTTGCAGATGCCTCAAGATTCTTGATACTTGTTGTTAAACCATCAACTAGATTTACATCTAGTTTTGCTTCTTGAAGTATAGCATCAATTTTGCCCGATAAGCCTTCTTCAGATGCAGATGCTTTTGCACCATGACCATGACCAGACTTTTCTTCTTGATGTTCAACAAATGCAGTGTGCTCTTCACGAGCGTCATCTAACATTAGTCCCCCTACTAAGAAAATAATTGCTTCTGTACCTAGACCTAAGCCTAGTACTACACCCCCTGTGATGGGTCCTATCTCCAAGTGAAGAATTTTAAATAATGCTCCGACAATTACCACTGCTCCCCCAATTTGGAATAACATGTGCATGATAATCTTTCTTCTTAACCTTCCTTTTAACTGTTTCGCGTCCATATTTTAAATAAATTAGTATGGGTTAAAGATAATTATTTCTATTTAATTTTTACTTTTTCAGAACCCAAATAATCTTGTACGGTCCTAAATCCTATATAACTTCTTGCTGTGTCAGCATATTCAAAATCTCTAGAACTTACTCTCAAGAAGTAAGCAACGTCTTTCCATGAACCACCTCGAATTACTTTTCTTTTCTCTGAAGCGAGTGAAATGTTTGGATTCAAAGACGATACGTATTCGTATGCTCCCGGATCGTATGATGATCCTGTCCACTCAGCAACATTACCTGCCATGTTATATAAATTATAATCATTAGCTAAATACGATCGGGCTTCAACCGTATACATCGCTTGATCTGAGGAATAATCTCCTCGCAAAGGCTTAAAGTTAGCTAAGAAGCAACCTCGATCATTCAACAAATAAGGCGATCCCCATGGGTAAATACCTGAAGGAATTCCTCCTCGTGCCGCATATTCCCATTCTGCTTCTGTTGGCAATCTAAAGTAATTGACAAGTGGCTTATTATTTTTCTTTTGGTAGGAATTTTTATAACTCGTTCTCCATCTACAAAATGCTACTGCCTGACTCCAAGATATTCCAACTACTGGATAGTCTTGATAAGCCGGATGTGAGAAATAGTCGTTGTGCATGGGTTCGTTATAAGAATAATTAAAATCCTTAATCCATACGGTTGTATCTGGATAAATTTCAACCTCTTCTTTTTTGATAAAAGGTAAACGATCGCGTGCAGATGGGTTTCTTTTTCGTTCCAAAGCAGCGGCTTCAGCATCAAACCACGAGTATTTGTATTTCAATTTGTTTACATCGAGTTTCATTTCGCCATTATACCAAACTTCTGGTGGTAAGTAAAGACTATCCATGACCTCAACATAAGCTTGGTCTACATAATCTTCTGGTGTCCATGCGATATCATTATCCCAGTTGAGCGGGCGACCAGCATACAAATCTTCGTTAAGATCGTAGTAGTTCGCTTTCATGTATTTCTGAAATTCAGTAAGGTCAGCAGTATCTGCATCAGCAAAAGCAAATTCACCAATACCATCACCGGCTTCTTCTCCTAAATCCAGTTCGTCAGCTTTCCTAGCAAGCATTGCTAGAGCAATTGAATCACGAACCCAGTACACAAATTGTCTATATTCACTATTTGTGATTTCTGTTTCGTCCATGTAGAAGGAACGAACAGTAACAGTTTTGGCTTGTGCATTTTGCAATTGAGCCATATCGTCATCGGCTTTTCCCATGATGTAGGCTCCACCCTCTACAAGAGTCATCCCATAAGGCTTTTCAGGAAACCATTTCTTCTGTTTAACTCCGACTAATTCACCCCTCTTATTACCACATCCAATAAGGAGTAGTACGGTGGCAAATAAAACAAATATTTTTTTCATAAAAGATTTTGCTCTTTTAAGGGCTTTTCAATTTCTTCAATATAGATTTTACCGTCTCAAGATAAAAAAAAAGATTCAATCATTCATCCTCTTTTTGTGGCTTTCCACCATCTGTCTGGTAAAATATCGTTGCAAGCATCTACATAATCCTGATGCATGCATGATAATAACGTCTTACTTTTTGATTTATTATCTAAATAGTTTTCATTTTGTAATTCTATCCACCATCTTCCACTTTTTTCGCTCTGATGGAATATCATTTCTCGGTCCGACATTGCAACCGTATACCGTTTAAAATTCTGGCTTGTATTTACCGGATATTCCCCAAATCGGCAATTCACTCCTTCAATAAAATACCAAATAACTTGAGCTAATAACTTATGAAAAAGCATGTTGTTTGGAAGGTCAAAAAAACCTGCTAAACTCAGGCGGTCACTGATTCCAGCGTATCGAGATAAGGCACAAATCGTTCGACTATCAATTCCGTTTGGCGCTCCATGCACATAGGTTCCATCAGAAGAACTCCGAAGACTTTTCATATCAAAGCTTGCAATGTCTGCTTCTCTAAAAGCTGGTTCGGTAACCTGATTATTATCGAGTACACTTCCTAAGCGAATCGATTCAAAAAAAAGTTTTTCCATCAGATCCAATTCTTCCTGAGCAATAAGATATGATTGATATCCAATATTGGTGTAATTATACAAATAACTTGGATTCTCCATAATAATTTTACTCATGTAGGATTTTCCAGAAATCAGATCCTCATCCTGTGAAAAGTCGAAACGGTTATCTATGGAAACCATATTCACCCATTGTTTGGCATTTTCAAAAGAACGATACGCTGCAACAGTTAAATCTTGTGTCCCTCCAATTATGATTGGAATAATATCCATCTGCTTCAGGGTTATACACGCCTCTTTTATTGCAAAGTAACTATCTTCTGGAGTGTCTCCATTTGGCAAATCTCCTAAATCAGCAACTTCAACACTCCAATTACCGGGATACAATTGATAAAATTGTCTTCGGAATTCGCCCATTTCGTAAGCTGTGGAAGTAAAAAACCCATTTCGATTTTCGTTGACTCCAAAAAGTGCGATTTTTACATCAGTAAGTTCTGGAAGGCCTTGACTCTTGGTATGTACTTTTATTTTTTTACCCAAAACCTGTTTCGGCAATAACACCGAAACACCAAAAACAGCTTCATCAACAGGTTCAAAGATATCCAGACTCATCTTCTTATTTCTTTTTGGTTGTCTTTGGCTTTGCTTTGGCTTTGGCTTTTGGCTTCGCTTTGGCTTTTGGTTTTGCTTTTTTCTTAGCTGGCTTTTTCGCTTCAATACGCTTAATAGCCTCTTCTAGAGTAATCTTGGTAGGGTCAATGTCTTTCGATAATTCAATTTTCAACTTCCCTTGGATGATGTTGGATCTTCCCCATCGAGCTTTCTCTACGCGGATTCCTTCGTCTTTCCAATCATGAATAACCTTATCAATTTCTTTTTGAATTTTATCATCAATCAACGTTTCAATATCCTCATTACTTAAGGCATCAAAATCGTACTTCTTGTTTACATTGATGAACATTCCGCTCCACTTGATGAAAGGTCCAAAGCGACCACTCCCTTTTGTCACAGGTAACTCTTTGTATGTATATATAGGGGCGTCAGCTTTCTTCTTTTCTTCAATAAGCTCAATTGCCATTGCATCGTCTACTTCCATCGGATTGGTTCCTTTTGGAAGCGAAACAAACACTTCGCCAAACTTGACATAAGGACCAAAACGACCATTGTTGATGGTAACAGGTTGTCCTTCGTAATCTTCCAGACTTTTAGGCAATTGGAATAATTCCATCGCTTCCTCAAAAGTAATGGTGTCTAGCTGTTGTTCGGTAGTTAAACTTGCAAAAACTGGCTTTTCTTCATCATCAGCATTTCCAATTTGTGCTATGGGACCGAATTTCCCTAAACGCACTTTCACTTCTCTTCCCGACTTTGGATCTGTACCAAGACTTCGTTCGCCAGATTCGCGTTCTGCATTTTCTTGAACAAAGTTTACCGTATTATGGAAATCTCCATAAAAACCTTTGATCATTTTTATCCAATCTTCGTTTCCTTCAGCTATTTCGTCAAAATCTTTTTCAACTTGAGCTGTAAAACTATAGTCTAAAATTCCTTTAAAATTATTCACCAAAAAGTCATTCACAATCATTCCAATATCGGTAGGCACTAGTTTCCCTTTGTCGGAGCCTACCATTTCAGTCAAAAGTTTGACCTCAACCTCATCTTTATTTAATGACAACTGATGGTAGTTTCGTTCTGCACCTTCAATTACGCCTTTAGCAACATATCCGCGGTTTTGAACCGTTGAAATTGTTGGAGCATAAGTAGAAGGACGTCCTATTCCTAATTCTTCTAATTTTTTAACTAAGGCTGCTTCTGAATAGCGATAAGGAGGTCTTGAGAATCGTTGCGTAGATACCAGCGACTTTAAATCAACTAGATCACCTTGATTCACAGCTGGCAACATGCCTTCTGCTTCTTCTTCGTCATCATCTACACCTTCTAGGTATACTTTCAAAAAGCCTTCAAACTTGATCACTTCTCCTTTGGCGGTGAAAATTTCTTTGTGTGTTGAAGCTTGAATTTTAAGTTGTGTTCGCTCCAATTGTGCGTCACTCATTTGAGATGCAACTGTCCTTTTCCAAATCAACTCATATAGGCGCATTTGATCATAATCGCCTTCAATTTTAGCTTTGGTTACATCCGTAGGACGAATAGCTTCGTGAGCTTCTTGAGCCCCTTTACTCTTTGTTTTAAAGGTTCGTGCTTGTGCGTATTCTTCCCCATAATTTTTTTCAATTGTGGAAAGAACAGCAGTCTGAGCTTCCTTAGAAAGATTCATACTATCGGTTCTCATATACGTAATCAAACCAGCTTCGTATAAACGCTGTGCCATGGTCATGGTCTTGCTTACAGAAAAATATAATTTACGAGAGGCTTCTTGTTGTAGTGTAGAGGTTGTGAAAGGTGCAGTTGGACTCTTCTTGGCTGGTTTCGTTTCTTTGGATGCAATTGAAAATTGTGCATTCACATTTTCCAAAAGAAAATCTTGTACTTCGTCGGGTTGATCAAAGGTAGTGTTCAAATTTGCTTTGATTGTTTTCCCTTGAGAAGACAAAAAATCTGCTTGTGTTTTATACATAGATTGCCCAGAGAAAGCCTTGATTTCGCGTTCGCGTTCAACAATTAAACGTACAGAAACCGATTGTACTCTTCCAGCTGAGAGGCCACCTTTTACTTTTCGCCAAAGCACAGGTGATAGTTCGTACCCAACCAAACGATCCAATACTCTTCGAGCTTGTTGCGCGTTGACTAGATTGTAATCAATTTCTCGTGGATTTTCAATCGCTTTTATGATAGCATTCTTGGTTATTTCGTGAAAAACAATACGTTTGGTATTGCTTTCTTCTAATTTCAAAGTCTGTGCTAAGTGCCATGCAATGGCTTCACCCTCTCGATCTTCATCACTTGCTAGCCAAACCATTTCAGCTTTCTTAGCTAGTGATTTCAGTTCAGCAACGACTTTCTTTTTATCATCGGAGACAATGTATTTTGGGGAAAAATCTCCATCAACATCAACACCTAACTCCTTGGAAGGCAGATCAGCAATATGCCCAAAACTTGAGGCAACTTTAAAATCTTTTCCTAAAAACTTTTCGATAGTTTTAGCCTTAGCCGGGGACTCAACAATAACCAAATTCTTTGCCATATCTGCTCTTTTCTGCTGACAAAAGTAATTGGTTTTTTCTTAGGTCTCAAACTTATAAGGAAACTAAAATTTAAATACACTCCAAAAAGACACTACTAAATAGGTTCGATTGGTCTGAATACACACTAAAGAAAGGATTAAAAACGAAGTAACCTGACAAGATGACATTATGGAACAATTTTTGTAATTTTACAAACAGAATGTAGATTCTAATTATTTAAGCTTAGAATCTACTCTTTAATATAAATATGAGCGACCACAAAGCACTTCATGCTACTCTTGATAAAAATCCAAATGATTTTAATGGGGAGCCTTTATCTAAAAAACTAAAATCAAAGAATACTGCTTCAAGCAAACTGTACATCGAATCCTACGGATGTCAAATGAATTTTGCTGATAGCGAAGTAGTTGCTTCTATTTTATCAACAGAAGGGTTTGAAACGACTACGGAAATGAAAGAAGCTGACCTTGTTTTGATCAATACCTGTTCTATCCGAGATAAGGCAGAACAAACCGTTCGTAAACGCTTAGAAAAATTCAATGCCGTAAAGCGTATTAACCCTAAGATGAAAGTTGGTGTTTTAGGCTGCATGGCAGAACGCCTTAAACATAAATTTCTAGAAGAAGAAAAAATCGTTGATATGGTCGTCGGACCCGACGCCTATAAAGATCTTCCCAACCTCCTACAAGAAATAGAAAGTGGAAGAAATGCTGTTAACGTCATTCTATCTAAAGAAGAAACCTATGGCGATATTGCTCCCGTGCGCCTTCAATCGAATGGAGTAAGTGCCTATGTTTCAATCACACGAGGATGTGACAATATGTGCACCTTCTGTGTAGTTCCTTTTACCAGAGGAAGGGAACGAAGTCGTGATCCTAAAAGTGTTTTAGAAGAGGTTCATGATTTAGCATCAAAAGGATTTAAAGAGGTTACTCTTTTAGGTCAAAACGTTGATAGTTACTTATGGTATGGGGGTGGTCTTAAAAAAGATTTTGATAAAGCAACCGAACTTCAACAGAAGACTGCTATAAATTTCTCGCAACTATTGGCGCTTGTTGCACAAGCACATCCTAAAATGAGGATTCGTTTTTCGACATCAAATCCGCAAGACCTTACCTTAGATGTTATTCATACAATGGCTGCATTTGACAATATTTGCAAGCACATACACCTACCTGTCCAATCGGGTAGTGATCGTATTTTAAAGAAAATGAATCGCCTGCATACACGTCAAGAATATTTCGATCTGATTGATAATATTCGCACCATCATACCAACCTGCTCCATTTCTCAGGATCTTATTGCTGGATTTCCAACAGAAACAGAAGAAGATCATCAAGACACATTAAGCCTAATGGACTATGTGCAATATCATTTCGGCTTTATGTTTTCTTATTCGGAACGCCCAGGCACAATGGCTGAACGTAAATTAGATGATGATATTTCCGAGGAAGTAAAACTGCGTAGGCTTCAAGAAATTATAGAAAAGCAACGCGTTCATAGTCGCTTTAGAACGGCAGGATATAAAGATCAAACCGTTTGTGTTTTGATCGAACGTGAATCTAAAAAATCTGCCTTGCAATGGAGCGGGCGAACTTCACAAAACACAGTTGTAGTGTTCGCAAAAGAAAACTATAGCGTAGGTGATTTTGTAGATATAAAAATTAACGATTGTACTTCTGCAACTTTAATTGGAACTCCTGTTGGAGTTTCCAAAACTATATAATCGATGGAATCAATTCAAGCCATAAAACAGCGCTTTGGTATCATTGGGATGAACCCACTACTCGACCGAGCGCTTGAAAAAGCGGTACGCGTAGCAACAACAGACATCTCCGTCTTAGTCACCGGTGAAAGTGGTGTTGGTAAAGAAAATATCCCAAAAATAATTCATCAATATTCGCATAGAAAACACGCCAAGTACATTGCAGTAAACTGTGGAGCAATCCCAGAGGGAACTATTGACAGTGAGCTTTTTGGTCATGAAAAAGGGGCTTTTACTGGGGCTACTAATACCCGAAGTGGTTATTTTGAAGTTGCAGATGGAGGTACTGTTTTTTTAGATGAAGTGGGCGAATTACCCCTTGCCACTCAAGTACGACTCTTACGCGTATTGGAAACAGGAGAATTCTTAAAAGTAGGATCCTCCAAAACCCAAAAAACAAACGTACGTATTGTGGCAGCTACTAATGTAAAAATGCGGGATGCCATTCAAAAAGGGAAATTTCGTGAAGATCTGTATTATCGTCTCAGCACAGTTGAAATTAATTTACCACCGTTGAGAGATCGCAAAGAAGACATTCCCTTATTGTTTAGGAAATTTGCATCAGATTTTGCTCAAAAATATCATATGCCTACCGTTCGACTCAAAGAAGATGCCCAATTGACTCTTGCACAGTACAATTGGAATGGTAACATCAGACAGTTGAGAAATGTAGCAGAACAAATTTCGGTTCTTGAAAAAGAACGGGAGTTAAATTCTCAAATTCTGAGGTCTTATTTACCAGACATGGGTGCTCAATTACCTGCCATCAGATCAGGTGAAAAAGGATCTGGTGACTTTGCGTCGGAACGTGAGATACTCTACAAAGTTCTTTTTGACATGAAAAACGACTTGAACGATCTCAAAAAGCTTACATTAGAACTGATGAAACAAGAAACATCCGAAGATGTTCAAGAAAAAAATCAGGGCTTAATCAACAAGATTTACGGGAAAGAACCCGTTGAAGAAAATCAGCAACCTCTTCAAGCTTTACAAGTTGAAAATCAATTTCAGGAAGCTGTTCCGGAACCCGAAGATTCGTATGATTATGCCGAAACAATAACAGAAGAAGAACCGTTGTCACTTCTTCAAAAAGAAATTGAAATGATTAAAAGGGCTTTGGAACGAAGCCAAGGAAAACGTAAATTAGCAGCAGAAGAACTTGGTATTTCAGAACGAACATTATACCGGAAAATCAAACAATACGATTTAAATGAAGGCTCAGAAGATTAAAAATCATATTAAAGTTTTAGGAATCACACTCCTAGGGTTTGCGATTCATTCGTGTGGAATTTACTCTTTTACAGGAGCATCTATCCCTGCAGGAACAGAAACTTTTCAGGTTAATTATTTTGAAAACGTAGCTGGAAACAGGCCTGGCTCTACTATTGAACCGGGGTTGGATAGAGACTTTACGCTTGCCTTGCAAGATATTTTAATCAATCAAACGAACCTCAACCTAACAAATACAAATGGGGATCTTGTTTTTGAAGGCGAGATTGTTGAATACGGAATTACGCCCATGTCGGCAACTGCTCAAAACACAGCTGCTCAAAACCGTTTAACCATTTCAATCAATGTTCGATATTTTAACGTTAAAAAAGAAGAAGATAATTACGAAACGCGTTTTTCTTTCTATTATGACTTTCCTGCAGAACAACAACTATACGACATCAAGGATACAGCACACGGAGAAATTTTTGAGCGTATCACCCAAGATATTTTTAACGCTTCGCTAGCAAAATGGTAGTGTAATGACTGTAACTGAATTTACTTCCTTATCAAAAAACTATGATGCTCTAAATGAGGAACAACGACTTGCTTTAGAAAAGATCACCTATCGTTATCCTTATTTTCAGGCTGCCTATGCGCTTTACTTAAAGTCATTAAAGGAGCAAGAGAAATTCAATTTTGATTTGATTCTGAAAAAAACAGCTGTTATTAGTCCAGATCGCAACACCCTGTACGAGTGGCTTTATACCGACCAAAAGACTCAAAATTCAGAGACTTTACCAATACAAGAAAAGGAAAAAACAAAACCTATTCTTGAAACAAAAATTAAAGAAAAAGTAGAAAAAGTAAGTCAAGACGATGTAAGTGAAGTTGACACAAAATCCGCGAACGTTGAGGTTGTCGAAGAGACTCCAAAAAAGCCTTTGCCTGTGAATTTGAGTTTTTTAGAATGGATTGAATGGACAAAAAACAACAGTCCAACAATCCTTCAAGATTCAGAGCCTAAAAATTCTTTTGAAGATAAAATCGATATTATCGATGCTTTTTTGAAAAACAATCCTAAAATACCGCCTGTATCTCCAAATACCGCAAAACAGAATTTATCGAAAGAAATTAAATTCGAGAAAGAAGAGTTAATGACCGAAACCTTGGCCAAAGTTTATGTTAAACAAGGTAAGTTTAAGAAAGCTTTGCTCTCTTACAAGATATTAAGTTTGAAATATCCGGAAAAAAATAGTTTCTTTGCAGACCAAATCAAAGCTATTAAAGATTTACAACAAAAATAAAATAATCCAATGAGTACATTTTCAATTTTTATCGCACTTATCTTAGTAGTGTGTTTCCTTCTTATACTTGTAGTAATGGTTCAAAATCCAAAAGGAGGAGGACTTTCTTCATCTTTCGGAGGAGGAGCTCAACAAATGGGAGGCGTTCAAAAGACAACTGATTTTTTAGACCGAAGTACTTGGGTCTTGGCTACACTTTTATTGGCTCTTATTCTACTTTCAAATTTTAGCTTGAATTCAGGTCAAAATAATGTTGATGCTGAGTCAAAATTATTAGATGCTAACACACTCGAACAAATTTCAACAGAAACTATTCCTGAGGTAATTCCAGAAGTAGCTCCTGAAGAAGTACCAGCAGATTCAGAAGAACCAGCTGCTATAGAATAAAACACTATTTATTTAAACTTATAAATGCCAGCTTCCTGACAAGCTGGCATTTTTTTTTGCCTTAACTGACAAGGAATAGACTGGCATAATTTATGAAAATATCAAAATGAAATTCTAATATAAATCAGACATTATGAGTACAATCAACATTAAACCTTTAGCAGACCGCGTTCTTATTGAACCAGCTGCTGCAGAAACCCAAACTTCTTCGGGTCTATATATACCTGACACTGCAAAAGAAAAGCCTCAAAAAGGAATTGTTGTTGCTGTAGGACCTGGAACCAAAGAAAACCCCGTTACCTTATCTGTAGGTGACACCGTGCTTTATGGGAAATATGCTGGAACAGAACTTCAACATGACGGAAAAGATTTCTTAATCATGAAAGAGAACGATATTCTTGCAATTGTTTAACCAAAAAATAAAATTAAAATGGCTAAAAAAATAGTATTTGACATTGATGCTAGAGATGGTATCAAAAGAGGAGTAGATGCTCTTGCAAACGCAGTTAAAGTTACCTTAGGTCCAAAAGGGCGTAACGTAATTATCGGCAAAGCTTTTGGAGCACCTCAAGTAACCAAAGATGGTGTTAGTGTAGCAAAAGAAATTGAGCTTGAAGATTCTCTAGAAAATATGGGAGCTCAGATGGTAAAAGAAGTTGCTTCTAAAACCAACGATTTGGCTGGAGATGGAACAACAACTGCAACGATCCTTGCACAAGCAATTGTAAAAGAAGGTTTGAAGAATGTAGCTGCTGGTGCCAATCCATTGGATCTTAAAAGAGGAATCGACAAGGCAGTAGGTGCAATCGTTCAAGAATTAGATAAGATTGCTACCGAAGTAGGTGGTTCTTCAGAAAAAATACATCAAGTTGCAAGTATATCAGCAAACAACGATAATACTATCGGTGGTTTGATAACAGAAGCATTTGAAAAAGTTGGTAAAGAAGGTGTAATTACTGTTGAAGAAGCAAAAGGAACAGATACGTATGTTGATGTTGTTGAAGGAATGCAATTTGACAGAGGGTATTTATCACCTTATTTCGTTACCGATTCTGAAAAAATGGAAGCTGACCTAGAAAGTCCATACATTTTATTATACGACAAAAAGATTTCAGCAATGAAAGATCTTTTACCTGTTTTAGAGCCAGTAGCTCAAACTGGAAAGCCTTTACTGATTATAGCTGAAGATGTTGATGGAGAAGCTTTAGCTACTCTTGTAGTAAACAAACTTCGTGGTGCATTGAAAATTGCTGCAGTAAAAGCACCTGGATTTGGGGATCGTCGTAAAGCTATGCTCGAAGACATTGCTATTCTTACTGGTGGAACTGTGATTTCGGAAGAACGCGGTTATACGCTTGAAAACACTACCCTTGAAATGCTTGGTACTGCAGAGAAAGTTACAATTGACAAAGACAATACAACTGTTGTTAATGGCGCTGGATCTGCTGAAGCAATCGAAGGCCGTGTAGGTCAAATCAAATCTCAGATTGAAAATTCTACTTCAGATTACGATAAAGAAAAACTACAAGAACGTTTAGCAAAACTCTCGGGTGGTGTTGCCGTTCTTTATGTAGGTGCTCCTTCTGAAGTTGAAATGAAAGAGAAAAAAGATCGTGTTGATGATGCACTTCATGCTACACGTGCCGCAGTAGAAGAAGGTATTGTTGCAGGTGGTGGAGTTGCTCTTCTGAACGCTAAAAAAGTTCTGGAAAATCTTGCAAGTGATAATGCAGATGAGGCTACAGGAATTCAAATCATCAAGAAAGCAGTTGAAGCTCCTTTACGTATCATCGTAGAGAATTCTGGTGGAGAAGGATCTGTAGTTGTTTCTAAGGTTCTCGAAGGAGATCAAAATTTTGGATACAATGCCAAAAACGGAACTTACGTAGATATGCTTGCAGAAGGAATTATTGATCCTAAAAAAGTTACACGTGTTGCTCTTGAAAATGCAGCTTCTGTTTCTGGAATGATCTTAACAACCGAATGTGCACTCTTAGACATTAAAGAAGATGCTCCAGCTGGAGGAGGAATGCCTCCAATGGGTGGTGGTATGCCGGGTATGATGTAATCATACATTTGGTGATAAATAAAAAAAGCGACCCATTCGGTCGCTTTTTTTATGCTCTAAATTGTTGGTTACACAAATAAAATCAATAGGGTCATTAGTATTCCTGCTAGAGTAAAGTAAATCCCTTTTTTAAAAACAGAGGTGTGCGGCAAAAACATCCAAAAAGAGGAAATCACAAAAAACAAGAGTGATATCCCGAAGAATATATTCAACCAATAAATGGGGCTGTTGGTAGTTGCTTTATGCAAATGCTCCATTTTATCTAAGATATAAGGGAGCTCTTTTTTAAGGTAAACGGTTTTACCTGTTGCTTGGTTATAGGTTCCTTCCTTAAAAATCAATTGATCTCCTTCTACTCTTTCAACAGTAAGGCGTTTAATTTTCAATGCCTTCCCTATAGCACTCTCGTCTAGATCTAGGGGTAGTGTAGTTTCCACTTCGCTGATGATTTTAAAGGTATCATCATTTCTAAAAATCATGGCAATTCCGCTTATCGCATAAACAGCCATTATACCAACTAAATAAAATCCTAGATACCGGTGTATGATTCTAAAATAAAATCCTGTGCTTTTCTCCATTATTCGGTAATTATTTCACGTAGAAACTTCAGTCTAAAAAAATTAGACTGAAGAAACAAATAGTAGTTTATAATGTTTTTAGTAATGTTATTCTTTGCTTTCTCGCTCGTACATACAGCACATATGCAAACTGTTGTAAACCTCATCTGGTGCAGTAGCTAAAGGCGTATCGTGCCCAACAGAAGCAATTTCTTCGTGAATGTTCAATAAGCTGGTTTTGGAGGCATCATAAATAACTGAAAACTGATGCGAGGAAATATCCCAAGTAGCAGACTTTACACCTTTAACAGTAAAGGCTTGCTTTTCGATTCGAGCCTTACACATTCCACAAACACCGTTCACCTCAAAGCTGGTTTTCTGGATGTCTTTTTTTGCCTTTTGAGCGAACCCAATCACAGGTAATAATGCAATTAGAAGTATAATTATTTTTTTCATTTCTTTATATTATTTAATTTAAAACGCAGTCCAGCGTAAAACATTTTCCCGAAAATCGGAGCATATACCAGTGATGTATCAAAAGTTGAGCCAAATGGATCTTCAGCACCAACAATTGGATTCAACTGTTTGTAGTTCCCCAAATTTTCACCTCCCAAATATACTTCAAATTGCTTTGAAAAAACACGAGTAATTTGCATACTCAACAAACCATATCGTTCGGAAGAATATCCTACTCCATCTCTACTGTTCGATGGAAGTCGTTGTTCTCCCACAAAATGATAGGTCATATCAGCTTTCCATTGTGAACCTTTTTCTTCGTTTTCGAACTTATATTCAAAGTTTGCAAAGAAACGTTCCCTAGGCTGCAAAGGCTTTTGAAGGGTTTGAGTTCCATAAGTTGTTTTGACTTGATAATTCTTATAAGCCAAGCGTAAAGCCGTATTCCTAAAAGGCACATAATCCAATTCGAGCTGAAAACTATTGGCGTAACTAGAGCCTTCCAAATTATAAAAACGAATATGACTGGCTTGTTCCCAATCGACCACTACTTGGTCTTCGAATTGAGTTCTATAAAAATCAACCGTAACATCGCCTTGCTTTTGAAATAAAGTGAAACCCTGTCTAAAACTCAAACCATAATTCCATGCTTTCTCTGGGCGAAGGCCATAAACCGACCCACCATTTTCGACTAACTGAATCAAGCGATTCGTTCCAAATAATTTTTGGTTTTCAGCAAAAATATTCGCAACTTTTCTTCCGCTACCAACCGAAGCTCTCAACACAGATCGTTCCCAAGGATTATAGCGTAAATGCACCCGTGGTGTAACGAATGTACCGAGTCGGTTGTGGGAATCTAATCGGATTCCTGCCGTTATATTCAACTTTTCTAAACTGTCATAACTGTACTCAAAAAAGGCTCCAATAACCTCGTCTCTTCTTTGGTAATCGACTAAATCAACACCTTCGTTATACTCATCAAAGGAAAAGTTGATTCCCGTTTTGAATTTGTTTTTTGTATTCGAGATGATTGAATTGAACAACAGGTTCGTAAAAAAGCTCTTGTGTTTTATATCGTAACGTCTTAGTCCGAAATAAGAGTCTTGATCATGATTACTATATGCCGACTGAAAACCAAAACTTTGGTATGGAGTATCTGGAAATACATAACCTATTTTTAAAGAAGCGTCTACGCGTTGGGTTTCAATTTCACTTCCCC
Organism: Flavobacteriaceae bacterium; assembly: GCA_018608425.1. Lineage (GTDB taxonomy): Bacteria > Bacteroidota > Bacteroidia > Flavobacteriales > Flavobacteriaceae > Arcticimaribacter. The sequence continues at coordinate 6,328 of JABAZL010000028.1, read as the reverse complement.
AAAATGCTCTTGTATCTCGATGTGTCTCGGGGTCAAAATTTATCGAGCCTGTTTGCTTTTTATCATCTAGAAATCGAAGGCTCGCAAATCCAACCCAACCTTTAGTTGCATCGGTGTATTGCCATCGATTCAAAACATTGATTTGTTTTGAAATCGGGACATCTAAAAAAGAATCTGCATTTTTATCGAATTTCTGTGTCCGTTGATTTACGTGAACATACGAACCTGCACTCCACTTATCATTCCATTTGGTGTTGAAATGTGCATTATACTCCTGTCTTCCATTCACAGAAGTATAGGCGTTGATATATATTGGAACATCTTGCGATGGCTTTTGAATCTCGGTGTTGATTTGGCCAGCAATACTCTCAAAACCGTTCACTACACTTCCAGCACCCTTTGTGATTTGGATACTTTGTATCCAAGTCCCAGGAGTAAATGTTAGGCCGTAAATTTGCGAGGCTCCTCGGACCATAGGAATATTCTCTTCAGAAATTAATAAATATGGACTAGAAAGCCCTAACATTTTAATTTGCTTTGTACCGGTCAATGCATCTGCAAAATTCACATCGATAGAAGGATTCGTTTCAAAACTTTCCGACAGGTTGCAACATGCCGCTTTTAGCAACTCCTCGCTAGAAACTCGAATGATGTTTTGAGCTTCTAAATAGGACTTCTGAATAGCCTTGCGTCTTTCTGTTAGCGTAATTTCATCCAGAGCATCATCTGCATCAGGAAGTAGTGTATGAACTAATCGTTTTGGACTTGAGATGATTAAGGTATCTGTTTTGAATCCAAGGTAACTGATCACTAATTTGTTTGAATTAGGAGACATAGGGAGTTTGAAATTCCCGGATTGGTCTGTAATGGTTCCCATTGAAGTGTTTAGCCAAATCAAATTCACTCCTTCTATTGGTAATTCAGTAGCGTTTTCTTTGATTTTTATTTGCCCGGTAAGCTGCTGTTGCGCTTGTACTGACCAACTAAACAGGAGTATAAATAAGCATAAATTTTTCATTGTGTATTGTATAAATTCATTGTGTACTAAAATCGTTTGAATAAAGTATTATCCAATGATTTTACTCGTAGAACACAAAAGAACCATACAAGCTAAAAAGTTGCCTCTGAAGTGGTGGAGGTCTTTCGTTAATCTGAATCTTCTGATTGTAAGCTAGCACAGATGAACTGCGAATTCCTAGGATTGGTGGACTAAAGAAATCTAAATCCAATCCTTTTGCTTCATCAGCGATAATAATATCTTCTGTACTTTGAAAAATCTCAAGAGCATCGGAACAACAACTTTTTTGAGTAAAAGAAAGCCCTTCAGTCTTTTGATTTTTAGTCATCTCCATCCCACACCCTTTTGGGTTATAAGCTGACGATATTGCTGCTATATGATCTCCACAATAATGAAAATTGAGTGCCATACCCATTTTGGAATGGACAAACAAGAGGAGTAATAAAATGACTTTTAATCGTTTCATAATCACAATCGTTTTGCAAATATACGAATAATAATTAGGTAATGCCAAAAAGCAGACTCAAGGCCATTAAAATCATCACGATGTTTTCGATCAGTGTAGCTTCGGTCATCGGGAGGTTTAGAACAGTCCCCAAACAAGCACATTGAATTTTATTCTTATTAAGTAGGGATTGCAGCACACCGAAAGTTGTAACCGACAAAACAAACAAACTTACCCACAAAGCAAGGGTTACCTCAAATTGAAACAAAAAAGCCAATCCCAAAGCAGTTTCTATGAACGGATAAACCCATCCGTAAACTGGAATTGCCTTTGCGATGGGATCATATGTTGCAAAAGAAGATGGAAAAGAACGATATCCTAAAAACTTGAAGAAACTAAAAACGATAAAAAACAATCCCATAAAGTCCATCATAAAGCCGGAACGACTAAAGGCTGGGAGTTGTAAAAAAACAGCTCCTAAGAATACATATAAAAAAATAAGAGCCAACGGAAATAGTGCTTTCCATTTAGAAATTTCCACAACCCTATCGGTAACCGTGTACTTGCTTCCCAAGATCGCTTCAATTGCCTCAAAAGATAACGTTTGCATAGTTTCAATTTCAGTAACTCCCGATTGTAAGTCGACTTGTATTCCACTTATTTCTGGAATGGAATTTAATTTTTTTTCCACACCTTTTTTACAATTTCCGCAAGTCATACCTGCTATAACAAACTCTTGTTTCATGCTGTTGTTTTCTAATTAGTAACGATTGAAAATTGAACTTTTGCTGCAACTTTTAAACAGTTAAGGCTTTTCTATTTTGTTTAAATAAAAGTAAACATTATTTAGTTTATAAATTGATTTAAAAATAGGTGTGAATTCAAATCATTGGATAGAAATTTTAATACTTTTGTGAAAACATTTTTCCTTTTGGAGCACCAACAAAAACTACTGTCTGCAGTTTCAATTATTCTAGGGTCTCACGACACTAGTTTAGAAACAAAGCTCAGCTCGATTTGCAGTCTGTTGAAATATGAAATAAATACCTATGATTGGGTCGGTTTTTATTTTGCAAAAGCAGCAACTAAGACGTTGCACTTAAAAGCATTTGCTGGTATTGCTTCCGATCACACCGTCATTCCTTTTGGAAAAGGAATTTGCGGACAAGTAGCAGTTTCTAATGAAAATTTTGTTGTTGCAGATGTGCATTCTCAAGACAATTATATCGCATGCAATATTGATGTAAAATCTGAAATTGTAATTCCCCTTTTCTTAAACGATACCAATATTGGTCAAATCGACATTGACTCCAATACCGCAAACGCATTTGACAAATCTGACGTTCATTTACTAGAACATGTAAATGAACTGATTAGTGATCATATGACATCCAATAACATCTCTATAAATATTTCCTAAAATGAATTCAGCTCACAAAATTGGTTCCGCGTTAATTTCTGTTTTTGACAAAGACGGATTAGCTCCTATTATTAAAAAACTAGATGCACTTGGTGTAACTCTTTATTCTACTGGGGGAACTGAAAAGTTCATTCAAGAATTAGGATACAATGTAGTTGCCGTAGAAGACATTACTTCCTACCCTTCTATTCTTGGAGGTCGTGTTAAAACACTCCATCCCAAAGTTTTTGGAGGAATTTTGAATCGTCAAAACGTAGCTTCTGACCAAGATGAGTTGAAACAATACGAAATTCCGCAAATCGATTTAGTAATTGTAGACCTTTATCCTTTTGAGAAAACAGTAGCATCTGGAGCTTCTGAACAAGATATTATTGAGAAAATTGATATCGGTGGAATTTCTTTGATTCGAGCAGCTGCAAAGAATTTTGCTGATGTAATTTGTGTTTCGGATAAAAGCGATTACGCTGGTTTTTTAGATCTTTTAAATTCTTCTGAAGGGGCGCCAACTTTAAGCGATAGAAAAGGTTTTGCTGCCAAAGCATTCAATGTTTCTTCTCATTATGACTCAGCAATCTTTAATTATTTTAATGCTGAATCGGAAGAAGCTAGTTTAAAGTTAAGTATTCAAGAATCCAAAAGTCTTCGTTATGGAGAAAATCCTCATCAGAAAGCAAGTTTCTTTGGACCATTGAATGATTTACTCGATCAAATTCACGGAAAAGAAGTTTCGTATAACAACCTACTAGACATCGATGCAGCGGTGCAGTTGATGCAAGAATTTCAAAACGAAGAACCAACTTTTGCTATACTCAAGCACAACAATGCTTGTGGATTTGCAAGTCGTTCTACTCTTTTACAGGCATATGAAGATGCTTTAGCTGGCGATCCAGTTTCTGCCTTTGGAGGAGTTTTAATTTGCAACCGTACGATCGATGCTGCAACAGCAGAAAAAATAAACACCCTTTTCTGTGAAGTAGTGATTGCTCCGGCTTATAATGATGCTGCCTTAGAAATTTTGAAAAGTAAAAAGAACAGGGTTCTTCTAGTTCAAAAAAGCAATGAATTACTTCAAAATTCGGTAAGGACTTGTCTTAACGGATATTTGGTCCAAGAGAAAGATTCGATAACAGACAGTAAAGAACACTTAACTGTAGCCACGACAATCACACCAAGCGAACAACAAATTGCAGATCTTTTATTTGCTTCAAAAATTTGTAAGCACACCAAATCTAATACAATCGTTCTAGTAAAAAACAATCAATTACTAGCTTCAGGAACAGGTCAAACTTCACGAGTTGATGCCTTGAAACAAGCCATTGAAAAAGCAAGCGGTTTTGGATTTGATCTTGAGAATTGTGTCATGGCAAGTGATGCTTTCTTCCCTTTTCCAGATTGTGTAGAAATTGCATTCAACGCAGGTGTTCGTTCAGTAATTCAACCTGGAGGATCGATCAAAGATCAACTTTCTGTCGATTTCTGTAACGCCAATAAAATGTCCATGGTATTCACAGGAATTCGCCATTTTAAACATTAATTTTTAGTACATTTGGGTTAGGCCAAATTAAAATACTTGACTATGGGGTTTTTCGACTTCCTTACAGAAGAAATTGCAATAGACTTAGGAACTGCTAATACGCTGATTATACACAAGGATAAAGTTGTTGTAGACAGTCCTTCAATCGTTGCGATTGATCGAACATCAAACAAAGTAATTGCTATTGGGCTTGAGGCAAGTATGATGCAAGGAAAAACGCATGAAAACATCAAAACCATTCGTCCATTGAAAGACGGAGTTATTGCTGATTTTAATGCATCTGAGCAAATGATCAACATGCTCATCAAAAGCATTCCCACACTTAAGAAAAGATTATTCACGCCTTCTCTTCGTATGGTAATTTGTATTCCGTCTGGGATTACTGAAGTAGAAATGCGAGCCGTTCGAGAATCTGCAGAACGTGTAAACGGGAAAGAAGTTTACCTTATTCATGAACCCATGGCTGCAGCAATCGGGATCGGGATCGACATCAAGCAACCAAAAGGAAACATGATCGTTGACATCGGTGGAGGTACAACAGAAATAGCTGTAATTGCTTTATCTGGTATTGTCTGTGATAAATCTGTGAAAATTGCAGGAGATGTATTTACCAATGATATTGTGTATTACATGAGACGTCAACATAATTTGTATGTAGGTGAACGTACTGCTGAAAAAATAAAAATTACTATTGGTGCGGCGCTCGAAGATTTAGACAATCCACCAGAAGAAATGTCTGTTCAAGGGAGAGATCTTTTAACAGGAAAACCAAAACAAGCGATTGTATCCTATCGAGAGGTTGCAAAGTCACTTGATAAATCAATTCTAAGAATTGAGGATGCAATTATGGAAGCCTTATCACAAACACCACCTGAATTGGCTGCTGACATATACAATACGGGAATCTATTTAGCTGGTGGTGGATCTATGCTTAGAGGCTTGGATAAAAGAATTTCTCTGAAAACTGATCTTCCTGTTTATATTGCAGAAGACCCTTTACAAGCCGTTGTCCGTGGTACAGGCATAGTTCTCAAAAACATTGAGCGTTACAAGACGATCTTGATTAAATAAGTTCGCATATGCAATGGATTTTAAACATCTTAATCCAAAAAAGGAACTTACTTCTCTTTCTTTTCCTATTGGGAATTGGTATTATTTTTTCGAGCTATAGAAGTAGCTATCACCAAACGAAACTTCAACGTTTTGGGATTATCATTTCTGGAGGAGTTTTTAAATCGATTAACAACTCGAAGTCATACCTAAGTTTAACAGAATCGAACCAAAGCCTTCTCGCCGAAAACAGTGTCTTGCACCAAGAACTTCTAAAATACAGGCAGGCAGAAAACTCAATTTCTGAGACCACAATAAATTCAGAATTGAATAATTACTTGGTCCGATCTGCAACAGTTGTTAAAAACAGTTACGCTAAAGCCCGGAATATTTTAATCATTGACAAAGGAACTTCTGACGGCATCTTAAAAGATATGAGCGTCGTTGGTCCCAATGGGATTATAGGAATCGTAAAACAAACCAGTGATCATTTTTCAAGTGTAATTTCTATCCTCTATCAAGATTTTAGAATTAATGCAAAAATACAAGGCATTGGCGCATTTGGCTCCTTGTCTTGGGAAGGTCACGATCCTACTCGAATGGTGCTATCCGATGTCTCAATAATCAATACAATCTCCGTTGGAGATACCATTGAGACGGGGGGAATGTCGGCTTATTTTCCAAAAGGAATCCCTATTGGAACAATTATTGACTTTGAAACCCCAACAACTGGAGGCTATTATAACATTGAGGTGTCCTTATTAAATAATCTTACTGACTTAGAACATGTTTATATAATTGAAAACAAAAAACGATCTGAATTTATAGATCTTCAAAAAAAGAGCGAAGATGGTACAAGAT
>JABAZL010000037.1 GCA_018608425.1 Flavobacteriaceae bacterium | reverse complement strand
GAAGCTACATCGGTATCTTTGATTTTAGTAAACCACTTGAGCGCATAGGTATATTTTCCGTTTTGAAAATAATACGAAGCCAAATCGTAATAGGCCGTTTCAGTTAAGTAACTCGTTGGATTATCGATCATAAAAGCGGCTAATTTCTTTTCAGCCCCAGGGCGATTCAAACGTAAATCAGTTGAGATTTTATAAAAATCTGCAGTAGTAGCAAAAGGTTGTAGAGTAGGGTAAAAGTCAACTAGACTTAAATACTGATTTGCCTGCGTGTAGTTGTCCGATGCAAAGAAATAAGAAGCCTGTGCAAAAGGAACTTTATCTACACCCAACTGCGCATTAATTACTGAAAAAGACGCAGATACAAACACAAAAGTGATGACAAGGATTTTATTGCAATAGGTTTTTTGCATACGATAAAGGTAAACTTAAGTTCTTAATTTAAAACGCTGGATTTTTTTTAAACGTATAAATTGTCAACAAAAAATTTCAACACCTACATTTTTCCTATTTTTACAGGACTCAAATAATCGAATATATCATTCAACAAGGATTGACCAATTAGAAAGCCATATGAAACTTCCCTTAGTTCAGTTTAGAAACGCAACCATCATTCAAAATAACCAAACCATTTTACGTGATGTCAATATCGAAGTGGAACAAGGTGAGTTTGTTTTTTTGATTGGAAAAACTGGAACAGGGAAAAGCAGCTTAATCAAAACACTTTACGCTGATCTCCCCCTTCAAGAAGGTTCGGCACAAGTATCGGATTTTAATCTCGGCAAGATAAAGCAAAAAGAAATTCCTTTTTTAAGAAGGAAACTGGGTGTAGTGTTTCAAGACTTTAAACTACTGTCCGATCGTTCGATTTTTGAAAACCTCAGCTTTGTGCTCAAAGCAACGGGCTGGAAAGACAAAACTGAAATAAAAAACCGCGTCGAAGAGGTGCTTTCTTCTTTGGGAGTGGCAGAAATTGCACCAAAATATGCTTTTCAAATTTCTGGTGGGGAACAGCAACGTGTAGCTATAGCCAGAGCATTACTTAATTCTCCTGAACTTATTATAGCTGATGAACCTACCGGAAATCTAGATCCGCAGACAAGTCTTGAAATCATGGAGGTTTTTAGAGGATTACATCAAAAGGGAATGACCATTATCATGGCGACACACGATTATAATATGATTGTCAAATTTCCAGGGAAAATACTGCGTTGTGACGATGGAAAAATATACGAAGTCGTACAAAAAAACGAAGCCTAATGCATTGGCATTAGGCTTCGTGTGTAATATATGATATTGGGACTTCTTATTTCCCAGTCATTCTTTTTCTTTGATTTTCATCAAGGTATACTTTACGTAAACGTAAACTTTTCGGTGTCACCTCTACATACTCATCTCCTTGAATATATTCTAAAGCTTCTTCTAATGAAAATTTAATTGGTGGAGCCAAACGAACTTTATCGTCAGTACCTGAAGAACGTACATTCGATAACTTTTTAGTTTTCGTTACATTGACAACCATATCGTCAGCTCTTGAATTCTCTCCAATAACCTGCCCAGTATAAATTTCTTCATTAGGAGCGACAAAGAATTTTCCACGCTCTTGTAACTTATCTAAAGAATAAGGAATAGCGCTTCCTTTTTCCATTGAAATAAGCGATCCATTGTTACGCCCTGGTATTTCACCACGATAAGGTTGAAATTCTTTGAACCTATGATTCATGATTGCTTCTCCAGCGGTAGCAGTAAGCAATTGATTTCTTAAACCAATAATCCCTCTTGAAGGCATTAAAAATTCACAAACCATACGCTCACCTTTAGGCTGCATACTCAACATCTCTCCTTTCCTAAGAGTAACCATTTCAATTGCTTTCCCAGAAACATGTTCTGGTAAATCGATGGTTAACTCTTCAATAGGTTCGTGTTTTCTACCATCAATTTCTTTGATGATTACCTGTGGTTGTCCAATTTGAAGCTCATACCCTTCTCTTCTCATGGTTTCAATTAAAACCGACAAGTGAAGAACACCTCGTCCAAAAACAATAAATTTATCTGCAGAATCGGTTTTCTCCAAGCGCATCGCAAGGTTTCTTTCTAATTCTTTTTCTAAACGATCCTTGATGTGTCGTGAAGTTACAAACTTTCCATCCTTTCCAAAAAATGGAGAGTCGTTAATTGTAAACAACATACTCATCGTTGGTTCATCGATAGCAATTGTAGGGAGTGCCTCTGGTTCAAGAGCATCGGCAACAGTATCACCAATTTCAAAATCTTCTAAACCAATGATCGCACAAATATCACCTGCTTGTACTTCTTGTACTTCTTTTCTTCCTAAACCATCGAATAAATTCAATTCTTTGATTCGAGCTTTGGTCACGGCACCTTCTCTGTTGACCAAACTAACTGCCATATTAGCTGTTAGTGTTCCACGCTGAAGGCGTCCAATAGCAATCCGACCAGTATACGCCGAAAAATCTAATGATGTGATCAGCATTTGAGGAGTTCCTTCTTCTACCTTTGGGTCTGGTACATGTTTCAATACCATATCCAATAAAGGCTCAACATTTTCAGTTTGAACATTCCAATCTTCACTCATCCAATTATTCTTTGCAGAACCGTAAACAGTTGGAAAGTCTAATTGCCACTCCTCTGCCCCCAATTCGAACATTAAATCAAAAACAGATTCATGAACTTCTTCTGGTGTACAGTTTTCTTTATCTACTTTGTTGACAACAACAATAGGTTTTAATTTTAAGTCAATTGCTTTTTGTAGAACAAAACGCGTTTGAGGCATTGGGCCTTCAAATGCATCTACAAGCAACAAAACACCATCAGCCATATTCAATACACGCTCTACCTCCCCGCCAAAATCGGCGTGACCAGGAGTATCAATGATATTGATTTTGGTGTCTTTATACATTACCGAAATGTTTTTAGAAAGGATGGTTATTCCACGTTCCCGTTCTAAATCATTATTGTCCAGAATTAAATCCCCGGTGTTTTGATTGGTTCTGAAAAGCTCGCAATGATGCATAATCTTATCTACCAAGGTAGTTTTACCGTGGTCAACGTGTGCAATAATTGCAATATTCTTAATTTTGGACATAAGTCTGTGTTTTTTTAATCGCGCAAATATAGCCTTATATATCCAACTTTCGGCTAAAAGTTTAAGGTTTCGAATCCTACGCAGATTCAACTAAAAACTTTAATTTTGCAAAAAACATTTAATGGACTTCTCTGAACTCCCAAATATCAATCACCCAAACAGTAATCAATTCTTTCTGTTGGCAGGGCCTTGCGCTATTGAGAGTGAAGCAATGGCGTTTGAAATTGCTGAAAAAGTACT
>JABAZL010000176.1 GCA_018608425.1 Flavobacteriaceae bacterium | reverse complement strand
AGAAACACAAACCCGAGAAGATCGGTTCATTAAGAAATGTAAAGAGCTTTATCCAGCTCACGGAGTAGCCAAAAGCAATCCCATTTTACAAAAACTACGCGCAGTAAAAACTGCAGAAGAAATAGATCAGATTCAAACTGCATGTAACATTACCGAAAAAGGGTTCAGACGTCTTCTCGACTTTGTGAAACCCGGAGTTTGGGAATATGAAATTGAAGCTGAATTGTGCCATGAATTTTTACGTAACCGATCTAAAGGTTTTGCGTATACGCCTATTATTGCATCTGGAAACAGTGCCAATGTACTCCATTACACCGAAAACAAAGCTCAATGTAAGGCCGGGGAATTGATCTTGCTCGATGTTGCAGCTGAATATGGAAATTATAAAAGTGACCTTACCCGAACCATTCCTGTTTCTGGAACATTTACAGAAAGACAAAAAGCAGTTTACAATGCAGTTCTTCGAGTAAAAAACGAAGCCACCAAACTTTTAGTCCCCGGAACAATCTGGAAAGAGTATCACAAAGAGGTCGGCGAATTAATGACTGCTGAACTTCTAGGACTGGGCCTTCTCGATAGAGCTGATGTGCAAAATCAAGATCCAGAACTGCCTGCATATAAAAAGTATTTTATGCATGGGACTTCGCATCATATTGGATTAGATACCCATGATTATGGATTACTCCATTTGCCTATGGAAGCCAATATGGTCTTTACCGTTGAGCCTGGAATTTATATTCCCGAAGAAGGCTTTGGTGTCCGCTTGGAAGATGATGTTGTTGTACAAGCGCAAGGAAATCCAATTAATTTAATGGGAAATATCCCTATTGAAGTTGAAGAAATTGAAAGTTTGATGCGGGGGTAACTTAACTACACCCACAATCTGTTCCACAACCTTTGGTAGTTTTAGGAGCAATGTATTTTTTATAGAGGAATCGTACGGATAAAAATCCAACTGCAGCTACCAATACAAGTTGAAGCGTTTCCATTAGGCTAAAATTTGATAAACGATTAGGGCTGAAAGATAGGCAATTAAGGTCATACTAAACAATTGTATCATGGGCCACTTCCATCCGTTAGTTTCTTTTTTGACAATTGCGAGTGTACTCATACACTGCAGTGCAAAGGCATAGAAAAGCATCAGTGAGATTCCCGTAGGTAAATCAAATAGAAGTTCACCGTTGGGTTTTCGCTCAGCTTTCATTCTGTTTTTAATAGTTTCTTCTTGATTGTTTCCGACACTGTATATTGTTGCTAATGTTCCTACAAAAACCTCCCGTGCAGCAAAAGAACTAATCAATGCAATTCCAATTTTCCAGTCAAAACCTAGAGGCGCGATGGCAGGTTCTATGGATTTTCCTAAAATTCCGATGAAAGAATGTTCTAATTTATAGGACGCAATTTCATTTTCTAATTCTGTGGGAGAAAGCGATTGATTTTTCACTTGATCCTTTACTATGGCTTCTGCATCATTGAAATCTTTCCCAGGTCCAAAAGAAGCCATAATCCATAAGAGGATCGAAATGGCAAGGATAACCCGACCAGCTTCAACCACAAACGACTTTGTTTTTTCAAAAACAGTGATAGCAACATTCTTTATCAACGGTAATTTATAGTTGGGCATTTCAATTACAAAATACGTTTTGGATTGAATTTTTAAAATCTTATTCAACAAGGCTGCAGACAAAAGAGCCATCACAAAGCCGAGTAAATAAAGTCCCATCAGGGTAAGTCCCTGATACCCCATTCCCAAAAATGTACCTTCCGGGATTACCAAAGAAATTAGAATTAAATACACTGGCAAACGCGCTGAACAGGTTGTAAAGGGTGTTACTAGAATCGTAATGAGACGTTCTTTCCAGTTTTCTATATTCCGAGTTGCCATAACAGCAGGAATAGCGCATGCAGTTCCTGAGATTAATGGAATAACACTTTTTCCACTCAAACCGTATTTTCGTAACCCGCGATCCATTAAAAAAACCACTCGGCTCATGTATCCTGTTTCTTCTAGCACGGCTATAAAAAGAAACAGAAAGGCAATTTGAGGAATAAAAATAACGATTCCACCAAGCCCTGAAATAATACCTTCGGCCAGTAAATTTGTGAAAAGACCTGGAGGTAGTGTCCGTTTGGTATACTCACTTAGATTGGTAAAACTTTCGTCAATAAAATCCATTGGAATACTACTCCAATCGAAGATGACTTGAAAGATTGTCAACAGGATCATAAAGAAAATAATATAACCCCAAAAACGATGGATAAGAACTCGATCCAACTTGGAACGATAATCCGTTGCCTTGGACTGGTCTACTACATAGGTTTCTTTTAGTGATTGATTGATGAATTGGTACCGCTTTATGGTCTCTTTTTGCTGTAAGCGTTTCAGATGAGAATCTGATTGTGTTTTATAGTCGGTTGCATCTTCGACTTTTTTGCGTTCTACTTTGGCAAAGTTTACATCTTGAGTAATCACCAACCAAAGCTTGTAGAGCGATTGATCTGGAAATACTTTTTCAAGGTTTCCGAAATAGGCTTCGTCTATTAGGCGAATGTCCGTACAGTTTTCTTTCGATAGGGATCTATAATCGAGCAAGCAAGTCTTGAGATAATCAATTCCTTTATTTTCTCGGGTACTAATGAGTGCGATTTTAGTTTTTAGTTTTTCTTCGAGTAAAGGAATATCTAATGATATTCCTTTACTCGACATGCGGTCCGACATATTGATCACCAAGAGTGTAGGGATCTCAAGATCTTTTATTTGGGTAAAAAGAAGTAAGTTTCTTTTAAGGTTTTCAATGTCAGAAATAACTACAGCTACATCAGGATAATCTTTATCGTTTTTATTGAGAAGCAGTTCTACAACCACACTCTCATCCATAGACGAAGCGTTGAGGCTATAGGTCCCTGGGAGGTCTATGATGTGTGCTTTTGTAGTATGGTTAAGACGGCAAACACCTTGTTTTTTTTCAACTGTAATCCCCGGATAGTTACCCACTTTTTGGTTGAGACCGGTAATAGCATTAAAGACAGAAGTCTTCCCTGTGTTGGGATTTCCGATCAATGCTACATTAATGGTCTTGCTCATCTAGATTAATTCTACGGTTATATTTCTAGCTGTTTCCGTTCGAATTGCCAAATGGCAGCCGTCAATCACAAGATACATCGGATCTTTAAGCGGAGCATGTTGTTCTAAATGCACTTCATTTCCCGGTAAACATCCCATTTCAATCAGTTTAAGCGGCAACAAATCGGTATCGATTGATATAATTCGTCCACGTTGATTTTTTTCGATGAGATCTAAAGTGATCATTATTTAGAATGATTTTAAAGAAGCAAAAGTAATTAAAAA
>JABAZL010000024.1 GCA_018608425.1 Flavobacteriaceae bacterium | reverse complement strand
TTTGATATATTGAAATAGCGTTGATCACGAATAAATTAATTTATTCGTTCCACCACGCTGTAAAATTTGTATTTCGTTTCATTAGATCAAATATAGTTCAAAATATTTTTAATCCAATAGAATCACAAATTATTTATTCGCGTGAGAACCGTCACAATATCCTTCTGGATTTTGTGTGTTTCCACATCCACATTTTGGTCGTTCAATTCGCATGGCAATTATAGTTTTAAGGTTACGTCTAATTCGAAGTCATTGTAGATTGCTTTGTCTCCTAAGTTGTCAAAGAAAGAAGTAGATCCGTAACGGATACCGTATAAAGAACGGTCGATGATTACTTTGGCAGTTGCTTCTCCTACGCTTATTTGAAGATCAAAAGTTGCAGGGTTTGTTTTTCCTTTGATTGTGAAATCTCCAGTAACGGTATATAAACCTGTTCCCTTCGCTTCTACAGAAGTAAAGGCTAAAGTTGCTTCTGGATTCGTAGCTACGCCAAAAAAGTCATCTGATTTTAAATGTCCTTTAAGTTTCTCTGCATATTCTCCTTGAATATCCGTAACAGTCATTGAACTCATGTCTACTGTAAAAGACCCACCTGTTAGCACGTCGCCTTCCATTTCTAATTTTCCAGATACGAGGCTGATGTTTCCTTCGTGTTGTCCGGTTACTTTTTTACCCAACCAATGAATCGTACTTTCAGCTGCGTTGATTGCAGTTTCTTGAGCGCTTATATTTTGGATACCAAAAAAAGTAGCAGATGTTAAAAGTAATGTTGCAAATGTTTTTTTCATTTTCATTTTTTTAAGTTAAAATTAAGTTTCTGATGTAATGCTGGTTTGTACTTTCGAAAGAAGTCGCATTAATTCTTCTTTTTCTTTATCTTCTAGATTGTTTAGAAGAAACTGTTCTTTGGCGTCTAGTTGAAGGTCCAGTGAGCTTAAAAGTTCAAGTCCTTTTTTGGTTATGAATATCTCAATCTTTCGACGGTTTTTTTCACACACAAAGCGATTCACATAACCTCCTTCGATTAATTTGTCGATGAGGCGTGTTGTGTTGCTCATTTTATGAATCATCTGTTCTTGGATGGTCGATAAATTGGCAGCTTCTCCTTTTCGGCCCCTTAAGATTCGTAGCACATTGAATTGTGGTAACGAAATTCCATGGGTTTTGAACATGGCAGATAATTCGTCGTTGACTTTATAGCCACACTTCAAAATGCTTATTACGGTATCTTTTGTTAGTTGCTTGCTCATTTATTGTATTGACAAAAATTGTAGGTACAAATATATAGATTTTATTTAAAAAACAAAATCACTTCCTTGAAAATAATGTTTTGAAGATCCGTCAAATCCATTTACATTTGAGTAAAATTAATTAAGATGAATAATCTAGATCAAAAAGAATGGGTTTCTTTAATGGATGAAACAGCCGACGCTATAATCTTGGATGTGAGAACAGAGGAAGAGTATGAGTCTGGATATATCAAGGGTGCACAACTGATTGATATAAGACAACCACAGGAGTTCATGGATGCTATTCAGGCATTGGACAAAGACAAGTCCTATTTTGTTTACTGTCGTTCTGGAGCTCGAAGTGGACAAGCCTGTCAGTTATTAGGACAGCTAGGAATTGCCTCTGCCTATAATCTAGACGGAGGAATAATGGCTTGGACTGGAGACGTTGTAACATAATCTAGCTTAAAGTCTTTTCATTGCCCCAAGCTTATGAAGGAAGATTTTTTACACTTTTTGTGGAAGCATCAAAAATTTCCACTCAACAACCTTACAACAACCCAAGGGTATTCTTTGCAGGTTGTAAATCAGGGAGTATACAACACCCATGCAGGGCCAGATTTTTCTGATGCTCGTTTAAAGATTGATCTGTTGGATTGGATCGGTCATGTTGAAATTCACATCAAATCATCCGATTGGTTTGCGCATCAACACCAACAGGATTCTAATTATGATGCAGTAATTCTTCATGTAGTTTGGGAAGATGATGTTCCTGTGGTAACCCAATCAGGTATGCTCTTACCTACTTTAGAGTTGTCCAAAATTGTATCTCCAAAGTTTCTAGAACACTATCAAAAGCAATTTTTGCATCGCCCTCAATGGATTCCGTGCGAAGATCAAATCCATACGACTGACAGCATGGTTTGGACCCATTGGAAAGAGCGTCTTTTTATAGAACGGATCGAACGCAGGTCAAAGCTAATCGATGAATTGTTGAGCCAATTCAAAAATGATTGGGAAGCAGTGTGTTTTGTTTTACTCGCCAAAAACTTTGGTTTGAATGTAAATGGAGCCTCTTTTCTTGAGGTAGCTAAAGCCATTCCGTTCCATGTAATTCGAAAAAACTGGGATGAGGTAGGAAAACTTGAAGCGTTGTTTATGGGTATGTCGGGAATGTTGATTCCGCCTTATAACGATTTGTATCATGAAGAGTTAGGGGCAACCTATTTCTATTTAAAGAGTAAGTATCAACTACAAACAACAGAAGGAGTTGGAATGCAATACAGTCGATTACGACCACTAAATTTTCCAACCATACGCTGGGCACAGTTCGCTCAATTGTATGCTTCAACCCAAGGCCTTTTTTCTCGTTTTATCCAAAAAGAAAATCAGTTCAAAACGGACTGGCTTGCTGACGTTCGAGTATCGGAGTATTGGAAAACACATTACGTATTCGGTAAAAGTTCAGCTTCAAAAAATAAGGGAATATCTAAAGCCTTTCAAGAGTTGTTGTTGATCAATACTGTAATTCCGCTGAAATTTGCATACGAGAAACACATAGGTAATGATCCATCGGAACTCATTTTCGATTGGGCACAACAATTAAAGCCAGAGAAGAACAGTATCGTTTCGGGATTCGAGAAATTAAAAGTTGGCGCTACTTCCGCTCTAGATTCACAAAGTTTAATTCAGTTAAAAACTACCTATTGTGATTTAAAAAAATGCTTAAATTGCAGTATCGGATATACCTTATTAACCACAGCCCAAAAACATGAATAAAATTAGACATTGGTTTGAAAAGCATGGCTTTGAAGTGAGTAGTCGCTTTGCAGACACTTTGGGTATGAAAGTTAAGAACGTCCGCTTGTTTTTTATATACGCTTCTTTTGCAACTTTTGGAGGTATTTTTGGTCTCTACTTGACCCTTGCTTTCTGGATGAAATTGAAGGATATGATCTACACAAAACGCACCTCTGTTTTTGATTTGTAAAAATGACTTTGGATTAAAGTTTGTTTTCTAGCCTAATTTTTCGATCTTGGTCGTCAACTAATTTCAGAAGATTACAAACTATGAAGTACATAACAAATAAATCGAAGTTCCTATTTTTACTTTTATCGGTACTTTC
>JABAZL010000140.1 GCA_018608425.1 Flavobacteriaceae bacterium | reverse complement strand
AAGATTAGGGAGTAGAAACGCATCCAAATGATTCAATGCAATGATCGATAGAATTTCACTTGGAGCACTATTACAAATACTGAGGTAATCTTTATAAGCAACTACTTTTTTAAGAAATTCAGCATCTTGAGCTACCAACCAACCTGTCCGCAAACCTGCCAATCCAAATGTTTTTGAGGTACCCCATAGGCTGATCCCCTTTTCGTAAACATCAGCAATAGGCGGCAATTCTGATGCGCTACCAGCAATAAGTTTATGATACATTTCATCTGAAAAAACATAGATGTTGTGCTTTCTAGCAATGCGAACAACTTCATCCAACTGCTCACGTGTTAGATAACCACCAGTCGGATTGTGAGGAAAATTTAGGATTATTAATTTTGTATTTTTCTGAATCAGTTTTTCTAAGTCAGTTGTATCAAATTCCCATATTTCTGAACTGGGCTTCCAAAACGAGAGCTCGCAACCAATGGCATTTACAACCTCAGATAATGATTGATAACAGGGCGAAACGGTAACTACATGATCAGTTGGATTGAGCAACACATTCATGCTAATGAAATTCAGTTCACCAGGGGTAGCAACAACAATATTTTCTATAGATTTTATTTTGTAATACTGCAAAATTGCCTCCCGTAACAGAGGATCTCCCTCGCTTTCAGTATAGCCAAAGGCCATTCCTTCCCATAATTCCAATTCGTTTTTAGTCGCTTGCGCTAAGACATATTTCAATTCATAACCATCACAATCGGAACTGGAGAGCAAGTATTTTGCTGTGAATTCGTGTTTTGCAAAATAGCGTTCTAGCTTAAATTCATTTATTTTCATGGGTCTTAGGTAGGAGAAAAATTTAAAAATATGTTTAGGGTAATAAGATACAATATCCCAACTTATTTTTTGGGAATTATGGGAGCCCGCATAAAAAACCCCTCTCGTTAGAGAAGGGTTTGTTCAAATTTAATAACCTCTTTATGAAGAAATTAATTTCAAAAACCTCGTCATATAAAAGATATTTTTTATTCCTCAGTAGTAACAGGCTCTTGTATGCTTGTAGCATTCATCATTCCTGTTGCATCAAAAAAGTCTCCCTGTTGTTGAATTAAACCTTCTGCATTGAAATTGAAAAAATGATAACTCTTAAGATTCAAACGTATTCCGGAGCTAGCACTCACACCAGTCCAAGTTCCGTAAGTTCTTACACTTCCATCTAAATTCCCTTGTTCATCTGTTCCCGGAAGCCAAACGTTTGCTTCGAAATTGATCTCATCAAAAGCCATATGATAGCCTTTTAGTAGATCGCCAAAAGCTTCTTTATTTAGTGTTTTAGAACCGTAAGCAGCAGGTTCCATAGTCATATCTTCGCTCAACAAAGCAAGTTGAGCTTCTAAATTTTCTTCTCCATGGAGAGTAAAAAGTTTTTGAGCCGTAGCAAGATTTTTTTCATAATTGGGATTGGTTGGTCCAGTACATGAAATGAAAGGAAGCACCAATAAGGCCAGTAGTATTTTTTTCATAATAAAATAATTTAGTTGTTAATTGAAAGTAACATACGATTTATTGATTAGTCAATGGTTTTTAGTGAAATCTATTTTCTTTTAAGCCCGTACATAGAACAGAAGCAAAAGAACTACTATTAGAATGTTTGTTCTTTTCAATAAATTTACTCGCTTATTTCAATTCCTTTTTCAAGAGTCAAAAATTAAATAAAGCGCCTACAAATCGATTGTAGGCGTTCTATTTTTGGTATAAAACGAATAATCTAATCAAGATTTAGCTTAACGTACGGATAAAACTTTTCTCAAAATGTGAGATTTTTTCAGGGTTCGTATAGCATCAATTGATTTCCAAAATTTCGTATCTGCCTCATTCATCGCTATCGAACCGTTCCGAGATTCATAAATGGGTTGGAGAGAAGAATAGAAATCGGCTGTAATGTAGTTTATGGGTTTTTCCGATCCAAAATGATTCAATACTTTGTGAAGTGCCCATCCGTTTCTTATTTTCTGATCTTTGAACATCGGTAAGAACGTTTCTATTTCCATTTTCTCATAGGCAGCAGTCTGATATGGGTCTACTTCCATATAGTTTATCACAGCATAGTTAGAAGGACCATTTTCTTCTTGAGTTCCATAAGAACCTTTAATGGAAGTAGTGACCCCGTATGATCTGATGTAGTGACTCATAGCCTTCTCTAAACCTGCTTCCCAATCTTCTTTACTCACACCCTCTAGCTTTTCAATTGGTGTGTTTTTTCCGATGGTCTCAAAATCTTTAACCAGCGAAACGTAAATGTAAGTCGTAGTCATTGCATTGACTTCTGGGTTTATTATTTCCCACATATCCCATCCAAGGATGTCCCCATTGGCGATTCGTTGTTTGTGAAATTTTGTGAAATACACTTTTTCAAGCTCAAGATGTTTTGCAACATCAGTATTGTTTATTTCACCATACCACATTTCTAAGATGGTTTCATCGTTTTGAGCCTCAGCATTTATAAAGCTTAATGACAGTACTAGTAATCCTAATAATTTTTTCATAATTATAATAGTTGTTTATTGCAAGTTAAATAAATATCTTTAGAAAAGGACAATTGATTTTTTCGATTTAAAACAATTCATTAGCCCTCTTGAGTTTAAAGCCGAAAGGTTCATTAGGGAAGTGATACTATACACAGTATATTTAATTGTACCTTAGAAAAGAATTATTCAACAAAAAAGGCGCAGAAGAGTGCGCAGTATAAAATTAAGTAATGAATCTAACTTTAAAAAAACTCATTAACAGAAGTTTAGTGTATGTCCCTTTTGCATTGTGCATTGCACTTTTAATGTTTAGTGACACGTTACGAACGTTCACCATTTGGAACGGGGGAATTCAATTGCTTCTTTTCGTCTTGGTTGTTTGCATCCCAGCATACAGAACCAAACGCATGTCTTATGTAGACATTGGATGGCCTTGGGGGTTGGTTTGCATTGGCCTGCTTGTGTTGTTTTTAGGAGAAGGTTATTGGCTTCGAACCTGGCTTGTTGGAGGTATGTATTTGTTTTCTGGATTGCGAATGGGAGCTGGAGCCTTGGTTCTATGGAAAAAAGGACATTTAGACTCGGAGCTTTCACGCTACCAATTTCAGCGTAAACGTTGGGAAAAACAGGGGTATACAAACGAAGACCTTTCCCTGCAATACGAAATTATGATTCAGTGTTTTGCTAATATTACTTTTTTGGCCCTCCCAGCCATGCTTCAAGCATACAATCCAAATGAATTGATCTCTCCCCTAGAAATTACAGGTTATGTACTCTGGTTTGTATTTCTTGCTTTGGAACATATTGCTGATTTACAAAAACAAAAATTCTTGAAACAATGTTATTTA
>JABAZL010000187.1 GCA_018608425.1 Flavobacteriaceae bacterium | reverse complement strand
TTTGGAACATATTGCTGATTTACAAAAACAAAAATTCTTGAAACAATGTTATTTAGAAGGCAAGAAAAGGCAAGTCTGTAACGTTGGTCTATGGAAGTACACCCGCCATCCAAATTATTTTGCTGAGTGGATGGTATGGAACGCCCTTATAATAATATCCCTCCCATCTTTGAACGCATATTTCACTAACGAAGGCACCCTCATTGGTTTGGGTGTTTTGGCATCGCTGCTCTATGTTTCTCGAATTATGTACACTACTTTGGTTTATTATACCGGTGCAGTCCCTTCCGAATATTACTCTGTCCAGAAACGCCCAGATTATAAAAAACACCAACAAACCACCAATATGTTTTTCCCAGGAAAACCTAAAGAAGAACAAAGCATTTAAAAATCATATATGAATCCAACTAAAGAATTTGACATTATTGTCTGGGGAGCTTCTGGCTTTACCGGAAGACTTGTAGCAGCATATCTGTTTAAACAATACGGCGTCCAAGGCGACCTTAAATGGGCTATGGCGGGTCGAAATCAAGAAAAACTAGCCGCAGTTCGAGCGGAGGTTGCCGATAGTTCGGTACCAATAGTTGTTGCAGATAGCAATGACGAAGCAAGCTTGAAAGCCATGATTTTACGCACTAAAGTAGTTTGTACCACCGTAGGACCTTACGTTACGTATGGATCCAAGTTGGTGGCAGCTTGTGTTACGCATGGTGCACATTATTGTGACCTAGCAGGAGAAGTTCAATGGATGCGACAAATGATCGATAAACATCATGAAGAAGCTCTAGCCAATGGAGTAAAAATTGTTCATACCTGTGGCTTTGACTCCATCCCATCCGATATGGGTGTTTATTTCACTCAAAAAGAAGCTTTAGCTCAAAAAGGGCAACGTGCAAAGCGTATTCGTATGCGAGTAGCTGGAATGCGCGGTGGACTAAGTGGTGGTACATACGCAAGTTTGAGTAAGGTTTTGGAAGAGGCTATGCAAGACAAGAACATCTATAAAGTTTTAGTAAATCCCTACGGCTTAAACCCAAAAGACAAACAAGAAGGTGGAGACCATCCGGATTTACAAAAAGTAATTTTCGATCCTACTTCTAAAAGCTGGATTGGGCCGTTCATTATGGCAGGAATCAATACCAAGGTGGTACGACGTTCCAATGCTTTGAGTGGATATGCCTATGGAAACGATTTTCGATATGACGAAGCAACAATGAGTGGGAAAGGGTTTAAGGGAAGATTTAAAGGTAATATGTCGGCACTTCCTTTAATACTGATGACTGCAAAACCGGGATCAATTTTAAAACGTATTGCTAATAGAATGTTCCCTAAGCCGGGAGAAGGTCCGACTAAAGATCAAAGAGAAAATGGATTCTACAGCCTCCGATTCTATGCAACCCTAGAAGATGGAACTACGGCACTAGGAAAAGTAACGGGCGATAAAGATCCAGGTTATGGCTCAACTTCCAAGATGTTGGGCGAAGCTGCAGTCTGCTTGGCTAAAGATTCCTTACCCGAAATTAGTGGCGTTTTAACCCCATCGACTGCAATGGGAGACGCTCTTTTAGACCGCCTAGAAAAACATGCGGGATTAACGTTTAGCTTTAAATAGTAAAACGAAACCTTACTTTGTTCCTTGAACGGAACCCATTATTATATCAAGAAAAAGAAGTTTGTGAAAGCGGGGCAGTTGTGCTCCGCTTTTTGTTGTTATCCATTGTTCCCAACTAGCAGAAATGCCTTGAACAGGAATGATTTGTACCCACATCTGAAAGGAAGTTGGGAATCCTTGCGCATCCAAATGCCATAAATAAGAATCTCCAGGGGTAGTGCCCCCAGAAGTATAGGTAATTAAAAGCGCATCAGAGCCATCTTCTTGTTTCACCAAGCGTCGCTCCACACCAACATCAAAAACTTTATAGGGTGCAACGAGCCAAAAAGAATCGTTATTGAAATAGGCTAATGCTTTATTGATTAATTGCTCTTTTTCCTCTCCAGAATAGAGTTGCCCTCCAACCGATACAGCTGAGTTGCTCTTGTTTTTAAGATCCAATTGAACTGTGATATCATCCCATTGAACACTGCAACGGTTTTGATTTTTAGACCATTGGTAGTGATGCTTATCTCTAAAAGTCCAAGCGAGAGAGTTGGTTTCTTTATAGGCTTCATAGTTCAAGGCATCCAACATTTTGTTGGCTAATTTATCGGCAGCTATACCTTGTTTTCCCGTTGGGAGTTCTTCATTGTAAGTGAAGTAAAAAGCACTATAGAACAGAATAAGGAGGCTAACAAGTGTAAGCATTGCAAACACTACAATTTTGAATATCTTTTTCAACAATAAAATTTTTGTCAAAGATAAATGTATCTCCTAAACCGACAGGTTTCTGGGTATTTAATTTCAAGTAGAGTCAAAAAATGAAGTAGAATAGACTTCTTTATCATCGTTTTGTTTTTAGATTAGTTATACTTTTAAAAAAAACATCGATATGAAAAATGCTTCTGTAGTTTCTTTTTTCTTGCTTTTAGGCTTAATCTATTTTAGTTTTTATAGTCTTATGCCCCAGACGATATCGTCACTAACTGCTCCAGAAGTAGAATTCTCTACCGAAAGAGCACTCATTCCCCTCAAAGAAATCTCTAAAGCTCAGCACTATGTAGGAACTGCAGAAAACAAACGCGTACGTGAGTTTTTAATTCAATCCTTAAAAGATCTTGGCCTTTCCCCAGAAACTCAACAAGGATATATTTTGAACGAAAGACGCGGGCGCATGAATCAACCTGTAAACATTATCGCTAAAATTAAAGGTTCAGAAGCAGGGAAAGCCCTTCTTATTTTTTCACATTACGATAGTGCGCTAACCCCTTCTTTTGGAACTAGCGATGCAGGAAGCGGAGTGGTCGCTATCCTAGAATCTCTCAGAGCATACAAAGCCAGTGGAAAACAGCCCAAGAACGACATCATTATTTTATTTACCGATGCGGAAGAAGTTGGACTCGTTGGAGCCAAACTATTTGTACGTTCGCATCCATGGGCAAAGAATATTGGTTTGGCACTCAATTTTGAAGCCCGTGGAAGTGGTGGTCCTAGTTCCATGATTGTCGAAACCAATCAGGGAAATAAAAACCTAATCAAAGGGTTTATAGAAGCCAATCCCGAATTTCCAGTTGCCAGTTCACTTTTATATAGCGTTTATAAAATGTTACCAAACGATACCGACTCTACCATTTTGAGGGAAGAAGGCGATATCGATGGTTTGTTCTTTGCTTTTATTGACGATCATTTTGACTATCATACGGCAGGAGATAATTTTGAACGAATGGATCGTAACTCACTAGAGCATCAAGGAAGTTATTTAATGCCTTTGCTGCATTATTTTGCAGATGCAGATTTAGAGCAAGTCAAAAG
>JABAZL010000004.1 GCA_018608425.1 Flavobacteriaceae bacterium | reverse complement strand
GCCTGACGAATGAAATGAAGACTATACAAAAGAAACTCCTTTTGAAGTGTTCTCCCTAAAGCTCCAATTGTATTTGCCCAACTCATTAAGTCGATTACAACACTTTTATTTCCGCTTGCTTTGAACGCTCCACGAAGACATTGCACAAATAAGGTTTCATATTCTTTTTGCTGCTCTATGTTTTGAAAAGATTCCAGAGCCTTCCCCAAACTTCCTTCGGCATTTGCAGCATAAAAAGCAGCAAGGTTTTCTTCACAACCTTTGCGCACCAATTCGTCTTTGATGATACTCGTGCGAAGTGGTTTTAATGAAGATAACTGACACCGCGATTTGATGGTAGGTAATAAATCCAATTCGTTCGCAGCAACAAAGATAAAGAAGGTTTTGTTTGGTGGCTCTTCAATTAATTTTAGCAGCTTATTAGCAGACTGAATGTTTAATTTGTCGACACCCCAAAGAACACAAACTTTAGCACCACCAGAAAAAGATTTTAAATTCAAGGCTTTGAAGAGAAGATCTATTTCGTCAACACTAATATTTCCCTGCTTGTTTTCTGATCCAATCGAAAGCATCCAATCGTTAGATCCTCCGTAAGGAGTTTGACTTACAAAGGAGCGAAACTGTTTTATGTAATCAGAACATTTGGGTTTGCTGCTAACAGAAGCAGAAGTTGCAACTGGAAAAACAAGGTGTAAATCTGGGTGTTCAAGAAAAAAGGAAGCTTCTTTTCCCTTATTTGTGTGAGGTGCAAGGTCTTTCTCGCTCCATAAGATCTCTAGTGCAACAGCAATAGCAAGTGCAAGTCCACCGCGGCCAGAATTATCTATAAAACATTGACTGTGAGGAATTTGACTTGATTTTAGAGAAGAAATTAGCTTTTCTTTTAGTGACTCTTGCCCAAGAATTTGATTGATAAACATCTTCAAAGATAATCTAATTTTAATTTTAAAAAGCTTTCGGCTGCTGCTGCTATAGTTTCGGTTAATTCCATTATTTTCGCGGTAAAATTTTTTATAATGAAGACCCTTGAAAAGCTTTCACTGAATAACGAAAAAGTTTTAATCCGTGTAGATTTTAATGTCCCTTTAAACGAAGAAGGAAAGGTAACAGACGATACTAGAATCCGAGCTGCTAAGCCTACGATCGATTACATTTTATCCAAAGGAGGCAGTTGTATATTAATGTCACATTTGGGACGGCCAAAAGGCAAGGACCTCAAGTTTTCATTACAACAAATTCAACAAACCATTTCTGATATTTTAGAGGTTCCTGTCAATTTTGCTTCTGACTGTGTTGGAACAGCAACTCAAGAACTTGCAAATACACTTCAAAACGGACAGGTTTTATTGTTAGAAAACCTTCGGTTTTACGATGAAGAAACTCAAGGAGATGAAGATTTTGCTAAACAACTATCAAATCTAGGCTCTGTATATGTAAATGATGCCTTTGGTACTGCTCACCGAGCACATGCTTCAACAGCAATCATTGCTTCTTTTTTTGAAAATAAAAAAGCTTTTGGAAAATTACTAGAGCAAGAAGTAAAAGCAATAGAGCAAGTCATGGAGACTGGTGAAAAACCTGTTTTGGCAATCTTAGGAGGCGCAAAAGTTTCTTCTAAAATAACCATCATTGCAAATATTCTTGATAAAATTGATCACCTCATTATAGGAGGGGGTATGGCTTATACTTTTATTAAAGCTCAAGGCGGAAGTATCGGAGATTCGCTTTGTGAAGACGATTACCTTCAATACACCAAAGATTTATTAGAACAAGCCGCAGATAAAAATGTTCAAATTCATCTACCAATTGATGTTGTGTGTACAGACGATTTCGACAACAATGCTAAGAGTCAAATCACAGCTATTGGATCCATTCCCGAAAAGTGGATGGGGCTTGATTCTGGTCCAGAAAGTATTGCGGAATTTGCTGCTGTTATTGCACAATCTAAAACCATTCTCTGGAACGGCCCTGTTGGTGTTTTTGAATTCGAAAATTTTGCTAATGGAACCATCGCATTAGGAGAAGCAATTGCTCAAAGCACTTCAAAAGGAGCATTTTCACTCGTTGGAGGAGGAGATTCTGTTGCTGCAGTTAAACAATTTGGTTTCGAAGACCGAGTGAGTTATGTTTCGACAGGAGGAGGAGCTATGTTAGAAAGCCTTGAAGGAAAAGATCTACCTGGAATTGCTGCTTTGAGAGACTAAGTCCCTAGGAGAAAATTTCATTTAGTCTGTTGGAATGGTTTTTGCGTATATTACAATTCAAGAAAAGGAAAATTCCTATGAAAAAACACATCCTCATTTTAGTTTTTATTGCCACCGCATGTTCTTCTAAAAAAGATCAACGTTACGTACCAGACTCAAATGGAAACCTAAACCAGGTAACTGTTGTGATGAATAATACTCAATGGGAAGGTGTTTTAGGGGATGCCGTTCGTGACGAAATTGCAACGATTTATGAGGGTCTTCCAATGGATGAACCTCGCTTTTCGCTAAAGCAATTGCATCCAAAAGCTTTCGATGGATTTGCACGAAACAGCCGTAATATCTTGTGGTTTAAAAAAGACAGTCTAGCTTCTTTTGATTTGAGGCAAGATCAATTTGCTAAGCCTCAAATTGTTGCTTTTTTTAAAGGAGAAGATCAAGAGCTTATGGCAGAGTATGTTCGTGAAAACGCCACCCTTATTCAGGGCCTGTTTCAGGAAAATGAACGTAAAGAAAAGCTGAGAAGGATTAAAAAAGCGAAGGCTAAAGAAAATACGCTCGAAGACCGGTTCAACATCAGTCTTACCTATCCATCGGCATACAAAACGGTTAAAGACACCACCAACTTTATTTGGATTGAAAAGCCTGTACAAAAAGGAACACTGAACCTGATCGTGTATACACTTCCGTTAAAAAAAGTGTCTTCGAATCCGTTAACACAGATAAAGAATATGCGCGATTCTATTGGAAAATTATACGTTCCCGGGAGATTGCCAGGCAGTCACATGATAACAGAAGAAGCCTATCTTCCTTATCTATTCAAAACAGAATTGGATGGAAAAGAAGCCTATTTGACTAAAGGAATGTGGGAAGTAAAAAAAGATTTTATGGCCGGACCCTTCGTTAATTATAAGGTTAAAGACGAAAAAAATGATCAATGGATCATTGTTGAAGGCTTCGCCTTTGCGCCATCTTTAAGCAAACGAGATTATATGTTCGAGTTGAACACCATCATATCTTCGTTTAAACAAAAGAAATAAAAGAGAATTAGTCTTTTTTCTTTTCAATCTTAGAAGCATCGTCTTCATCTTCTTTTGTGGCGTTTTTAAATTCCTTGATTCCGCTACCTAGTCCACGCATCAATTCAGGGATTTTTCTACCTCCAAAAAGTAATAAAACGACAAGAACGATGAGGATTATTTGAGGGCCTCC
>JABAZL010000151.1 GCA_018608425.1 Flavobacteriaceae bacterium | reverse complement strand
AAAATACAGCAAGTGAAACAAGTACAAACCCAAAAACAATTGCCAAATGAGGGAGGATTTTATTCAACTGAATCGATTCAATCAATTTCTTCATAATCAATATACTCTCCTAAATCTTTGGAAGAAGTCTTTGCTTTTTTAGGGTTAGTAGTTGTAGTTTTCGGTTGATCTCGTTGTTGCGACTGTTGCTCTTGTACTTTTTTAAAAAGCCGGCTCATAAAAAACCGAAGAATCCAAGGGGCAAGTCTCCTCAACAATAAGATTAGGGCGAAAAAAATTAAGATAAATTCTAACAAAATTTTTTATTTAATCAATCAAATTTAACGAATTAGGACGATTTAAAGACCATCTTACGTACTAAAATAAATAGTTTAATTCTGTAAAAGCACTTATATTGCTTTAAAAATAAAACATGCGGATTGGAATTCATTTGGGACTACTTTTATTTGCATGCTCAACTCTTTTTGCACAATATACAGATCAAATTAATTCGAACCGTCCCGGCGAATCTATCGGTGCATTTTCGGTAGGTACCGGTGTAATTCAGTTTGAAGCTGGCGGTGAATATCGATTCTACAAGCACAAAGGATATAACAACTCTAAAATAAACGGAAACATCGGTTTCTTTTCGTTACGATGGGGGTTTCTAAAAGAGCAATTGGAATTAACGTACGAAGGGTCCTATCTTATGGATAAGCTAACAAGTGCAATAGTTACTCCCAATCCCGTTTATAAACAAGATGGATTTTTAAGAAACTTTATTGGAGTAAAATACTTAGTTTACGATCCTTTTAAGAAAGAAGAAGAGATTAATGTATACAGCTGGGATGCCAACAATTCTTTTCGTATTCGTGATTTAATTCCTGCAGTATCACTAACTATTGGAGCTAATTTCAATCCAAAATTAAACGATCAATCCTTTCCATATGGTGATGTATTTAACATCATCCATCGCCCAATTCTTTACCAAAACATAGGAGGTATGGGAATTATAGAACCTCTTTTAAGTTATCGAGCAACCCTAGCAACACAGTCTCACTTTTTAGGAACTTGGGTTTTTGTTACAAATTTTTCTTACGACAGAATAGCATCGGATTTCCCAGAGCAAAGCTATATCTTAACACTAACCCATACATTCAGTCCTAAATGGTCAGTTTATATGGAAAATCAAGGGATTTATAGCGAGGTATATGTCGACCAAATTTTTAGAACGGGGGCAGCTTTTTTATTAACCGATGACATTCAAATCGAGGGTAGCATTGGCGCAAACACCAAAGATTCCCCTTCCCTATTTTCAATGAATGCAGGAATTTCGTACCGATTAGACTTTCATAAAGACAAAGATAAGGCCGGTATTCAAAGTGAAAAAGATCGTAAAAAAGCAATAAAAAAGGAACGTAAAGGGCTTGATAAACAAGCAAAAAAAGCTTCTA
Source organism: Flavobacteriaceae bacterium (assembly GCA_018608425.1). GTDB lineage: Bacteria > Bacteroidota > Bacteroidia > Flavobacteriales > Flavobacteriaceae > Arcticimaribacter. The sequence continues at coordinate 1,985 of JABAZL010000151.1, read as the reverse complement.
AATCTCAACGAAAAGCACAACGCAAGGCCCGAAAAAATTAGCCCTATGATTCGAATTCTAAAAGCACAAACTTCAGCACATTTTAAGGATTTTGTTAAATTTCCTTTCGAACTATATAATGACAACCCTTTCTGGGTGCCGCCAATAAGCAAAGAAGAACTTCAAGTAATTGATGGAAGCAAAAACCCTGTTTTTCAAAATGCAGATGCTTCTTTTTTTCTAGCCTATAAAAATGAAAAGCTTGTTGGGCGGATTGCGGCGATGGTCAATTGGATTGAGGTCAATGAATTGAAAAAAAGAAAAGTGCGTTTTGGTTGGTTTGATTTTATTGATGATCTAGAAGTAAGTAAAGCATTGTTAAACGAAGTTACTCTATTTGGAAAGCAACATCAGCTTGAGTTTATTGAAGGGCCTGTTGGTTTTTCAAACCTCGATAAAGCCGGTTTACTAGTATCGGGTTTTGAGGAAATGAACACCATGATTACCCAATATAACTTTCCTTACTACGCAAAACATTTAGAGGCTCTAGGATATGAGAAGTTAGCCCAATGGGTAGAATATGAAATTAAAATTGCCACTTTCGATGAGTCACCCGAAAAGGTCAAACGTTTTGCAAAAATTGTTTACGATCGCTACCAATTGAAGCTTATCGATTTTAAAAAAACAAGCGATATACTCCCCTACGTTGAGCAAATGTTTGAACTGCTAGCTGAGACTTATAAGGATCTTCAAACTTTTGTTCCTGTTCAGCCCTATCAAATTGAACACTATAAAGAAAAGTACTTTCGATACATTCATCCCGAATATATAAAATGTGTTGCTGATAAAAACGGTCGCTTGATTGCCTTTGTCATCATTATGCCTTCTTTTACCAAAGCACTAAAAAAAGCAAATGGATCCTTACTCCCATTTGGTTTTTTACGTGTTTTGTGGGCACAATACTTTAATAACCGAGCTTCTTTTTATTTAATTGGGGTACATCCAGAGTATCAAAACAAAGGAGTAACTGCGGTACTTTTCAATGAGATTCAAAAAACTTTTAACAAGCGCGGAATTACAATTGTTGAAACGAATCCTGAGTTAGAAGAAAATAAAGCCATTCAGCAAATGTGGAAAAATTACGAAAATCGTTTGCACAAAAAAAGGGCAACATTCACCAAAACGATTTAGTCTATAAATTTATACAGGATCGGATAATTGGGAAGAGATCCTCCACTGGCTCGTACCGCATTCAATACTGGAAAAGCTAATGATACAAGAAGTAAAACGCACAATCCGATGAGTCCAATTCCTAGTAAGAGTACCAATGGAAAACAACAAACCGTTAGGATAAACAGGGAAATCTGGAAATTGATTATTGCTTTTCCATGAATATCTAAATCGTAGATTTCCATTTTCTTTGATTGCCAAATAATCAACGGAGTTAAAAAGCCTAAAATACCACTGAAGAGGTTAAAGAGTTGGCTTAAATGCATAAACACAATAAGTTGCTGATTTTCCTTCATGCCCAAAACTACATATTATTGTGCAAATCCAATAATTTAAAAAATAGAATTCCCTTCAAAACAGGATTAATGCTTAATTTTGTTATATGATAAGTGAAGGAACAATAATGGCTCTCTCAACCGCTTCTGGGGCAGGCGCAATTGCAATAATTCGGCTTTCTGGAACAAAAGCTATTGAGCTTACAGATGGTTTGTTTAAAGCCCGTTCTGGAAAGCAATTAAAGGATCAAAAAAGCCACAGTATACATTTGGGCGACATCATGAACAACACAAGTATCGTTGATGAGGTGTTGGTCAGTGTTTTCAAAAATCCAAATTCCTACACTGGAGAAGATGTAATTGAAATTTCGTGTCATGGTAGCCCATACATTCAACAGCAAATCATGAAAATTTTGATTGAAAAGGGAGCTCAAACTGCCAAGCCAGGCGAGTTTACACTACGTGCTTTTTTGAATGGGAAAATGGATTTGTCTCAAGCTG
>JABAZL010000128.1 GCA_018608425.1 Flavobacteriaceae bacterium | reverse complement strand
GTTGAATTTTATAATCTAGGTTTACAATTCCATTAAAGTTATTGGTTCCCCCACCGAGCCATTCTCCAAATGTAGCCTGGTTAAGAAGCACATTTACTTTTCCTTCTTTAAACCAAAGACTGTCTTTTGGTTTCTCGGTTTGACCATATCCAAAACTCATAGAACTGATAAGAAAGAATAGCAGAAAACATTCTTGTAACCTTATCGGATTATTGAATGTGTAACTCTTTCTTACGTTTAATTGTTCCTTTGGTGAACTCGACACTATAGGTGCCTTTTTCGAGGTAGTGTGTTCCATTTTTAGCAGATTTTGAGGGTGATTTTTTATTCTTTTTATTGTAATTTTTAATGCCATTTGCATCTTTTTCAAGTGCATAGATAACGAAATTAAAGCCAACATCAAGCGTTCCCTTTTGTGAAAACAAAACAGTGCCTTTTACATCTTTTATTTGCATTTCATAAGCACCTGAAGTTTTTGCAAAAGCAGTAAAAGTAGTTTCGGGTCCAAACACCTTTCTCCAAGAAGAATAGCTTGATCCCCAACGTTTAGAATGTTTTACCTTCTCAGGATCTAGTAGGGCTAACTCTTGTTTCAAGAAAGCATTATTTAACTTTTGAAAAGGGGCTAAATCTGCCTTGTAAATCGACCGCCCGTGTGTTCCAACTAAAAGATGATTTGCTTCGGGCTGAACCACCAAATCGTGAACTGCTGCTGTAGTTAATCCTTTATTAAAAGGCTGCCACTTTTGACCTTGATCAAACGAAACATAAACTCCTTGGTCGTTTCCTAGGTATAAAATTTGATCGTTATTCGGATCCTCTCTAATCACATTAACAGGGCTATTGGGTAAGTTTTTATTGATCGATTTCCAACTGATTCCTCTGTCTTCGCTAACATATACATAGGCTGCGAAATCATCGTTTCTATAGCCGTTTAAAGTGACATATACCCGTTCTTTTTGATGTTCAGAAGCAATGACTCTACTGACCCATAAATCTTGAGGTAGATCATCGGAAATACGATCCCAGCTTCCTCCACCATTTTCTGATCGATGTATATAACCATCGTCACTACCTGTATACAAAAAACCAAATTGAGCTGGTGATTCTGCAATTGTAGTTAGTGTTCCGAATGCTACGTTTCCTTTCTTTCCACCTTGGGTTAGATCGTCAGAAATTGTCGCCCAATCGTCTCCTTGATTTAACGATCTGTGCAGTTTATTTCCTCCTAAATACAAAATGTCTTGGTTATGAGAAGATAGTAAAATTGGTGTTTGCCAATTGAAGCGATAGGGTGCCTCACCCAATTCATGCTTAGGTTGTATGTAGGTTCTTTTCTTTGTTTCTAAGTTTAAGCGGAAGTAATTTCCAAATTGATATCCTGTATATACAATATTGCTGTTTCTATTATCAATTTGAACTTGCATCCCATCACCTCCCATAATGGAAGTCCACGGATTATGACCAGTAGCTTGCCAGCGTTCATCATTTCGAGCGTTATGTGCACCTTTCCAAACACCGTTGTCTTGCAATCCACCATAGACGTTGTAGGGTTTTTCATGATCAATATTGATCGCATAAAACTGTCCAACCGCAGTCGAATTATTTTTCATCCAATGCGCACCATCGTCATAGGTGATATTAACCCCACCGTCATTTCCGTTAATTAAATGACCTGGCTTATTGGGATTTATCCATAAAGCATGATGATCGGAATGTACATTAGATTTCCCTATTGATGTAAAGCTAGCACCTCCGTCATCAGATGTTAAAAGTGGGACGCCATAAATATATATTTTATCCCCATTTTTTGGCGCTACATGAATGTGGCCAAAATAGTAACCGTAACTATAGTACAAGTCATCAATATAACCCGTGTGGGTTTTGGTCCAGGTTGTTCCCCCGTCTGTACTCTTAAAAACCTCAGCTCCAACTACAGGAGTGTCGAACAATAAGGCGTTGGCATCTTCTAGGTAAATTGCCAAATCTTTGGGCATCACGAGACCATTGCGCACACTGTTTTTTAGATTTGCGGCACGGTATTTTTCTTGAAAATTATTTTCTTTTAAAAAGGCATTTAAGCTCTTATCTTGAAGCGCTAAAAAGGCTTCTTTACTCATGCTTTTAAAATCATTTTTGGTCAACCCGTTTGCTTTCTTTGGAGCATCGTCTGGGCGTCTGAATTGAGAATCATGGATAGCATAAACTGTGTTTTCATCATAAACCGCAAGACCAATACGGCCAACACCTGTTCCGGTTGGAAAGCTGCTTTCGTCTGTAGAAATTAACGCCCACGTTTTTCCAGCATCAGTGCTTTTATAAATTCCAGAGCTTGATCCATTCCCAGAAAAATTCCATGCTTTTCTGTCTTTCTGCCAAGCTGCTGCATATTGAATATTGAAGTCATTTGGGACAATACTCATGTCGATGATTCCCGAAGTTTCGTTAACAAATAAAACCTGTTCCCATGAATCTCCTCCATCTTCAGAACGATAAATACCTCGCTCAGTATTGGGAGTATATAAATGTCCTGTAACACCTACAACCACTTCTTCTGGATTGTTTGGGTTAATCAATATTTTACCAATATGATGACTGTCTTCTAATCCTTTTACTTCCCAACTGGTGCCATTATCGGTAGTCTTGAGCATTCCAATTCCTGCATACGAGGAACGAGAAGCATTGTTTTCTCCGGTACCAACCCATAGGGTTTTAGAAGGCCAATGCATAGCGATTTCACCTATGTTCTGTGTGGGAGCGTTATCGGTAATCGATGTGAAACTGATTCCGTTGTCTTTTGTATGCCAAATTCCTCCCGAAGCGTAGGCTGCGTAAAACTCAGTTGGATCTGCTGGATTTACTTCTAAAGCGACAATTCTCCCACTCATTACTTTGGGGCCAATATTCTCAAAAGGAATGTTCTTGACAATTGAATTTTGTGTGTCGTTGGACTGGGCAGTTAAAGTAATTGCAGTACAAAGCAATAAAAAGGAATGGACTAATTTCATAACAGTTGGTTCTATTGTTTCTTGGTTGTTGAAAGTACAAAAAAATACTGTTGAAGAAAAAGAATCCGATTAAAGGCGTTCCTAGTCAAATTCCTATATTTACTCAAAATAACCAAGATTATGCGCTACCAACCACTCCCTTCAAGCTTTTACTCGAATACAAGAAATGCTTTTATGCAAGCAATGAAGCCCAACAGTATTGCTGTTTTTAATTCGAATGATACCTATCCGGTTAGTGCAGATTCTGTTTTACCCTTCGAACAACAACGCGACATTTTTTATCTCACAGGAGTCGATCAGGAAGAAAGTATTTTGCTTCTTTTCCCAGACGCTGTAGATCCCAAGATGCGAGAAATTCTTTTTGTTCGTGAAACCAATGATCACATTGCGGTGTGGGAAGGTGCAAAGCTTTCCAAA
>JABAZL010000029.1 GCA_018608425.1 Flavobacteriaceae bacterium | reverse complement strand
GATTTCATCTTGCTAAACTTCTTTCTTTTGAATCCCAAGATATTACTCTTATCGATACCGATAAGGAACGTCTCAATTATGCCGAAAATAACTTAGACATCAAGACCATAAAGGGAGATGCGTGCTCTTTGTCCCTCATACGAGAGGCCAATGTTGGCAACTCTGATCTTTTTATTTCGGTTACTTCACAAGAAACAACGAACATCACTATTTGCGCCCTAGCGAAACAATTGGGGTGTAAAAAAACCATAGCACGAATTTCTAGTATTGAATTTATCAATGCATCAGATGGAGTGAGTTTTTCTGATTTAGGCGTCGACGAACTGTTTTCGCCTGAAGAATTGGCCGCTGTTGAAATTCAGCAATTACTAGATCAGTCTGCTTTTAGCGATAGCTATGAATTTGAAAATGGAGCTTTAACACTCATAGGTACCACGCTTGATCCTTCGGTTCCTTTTGTAGGAAAGTCTGTAAAAGAAGCAGCTACCATATTCCCTGATGTTCATTTTATGCCAATTGCATTACAGCGTAAGGGTACACAGTATACGATTATCCCAAGGGGTGACACCCTATTTGAGGCCAATGACCAAGTGTATTTTATTACTTTGAAAGAAGGGGTGGAGGAACTCTATAAGCTAACTGGAAAGACCAAAGAGTCAATCAAAAATATAATGATTTTGGGAGGCGGTAAAATTGGCTTGAACACTGCACGTGAGTTGTGTGAAAAGAAATTCAGAGTTACTGTAGTAGAAAAAGACAAAGCCAAAGCATTTGAAATTGCGGATCAACTTCCAAATGCAATGGTTATTCATGGCGACGGAAGGAGTGTAGAGCTTTTGGATGAAGAAGATATTGATACCATGGATGCTTTTATTTCAGTAACCGAAAACTCGGAGACAAACATTATGTCTTGTCTGATGGCAAAATCGAAGAAGGTTAAAAAGGCAATTGCTCTTGTAGAGAACATGGACTATTTTCAGTTATCCCACTCCATAGGGATTGATACTTTGATCAATAAAAAATTATTAACTGCAAACACAATCTTTAGATACATCAGAAGGGGAGAGGTTGTCGATATGACTACACTAACCAATATGAATGCTGAGATTTTAGAGTTTATAGTTAAACCAGAATCTAAGGTAAACGGATTGGATATTCGGGATATCGACTTCCCGCGATCGGCTACAATTGGTGGGGTCATTAAAAATGGCGAAGGTGCTATTGTACTCGGTGATTATACAATTGAAGCAGGAGATCGGGTTGTTGTTTGTTGTCTTCCTAGAGCGATTCGAAAAGTAGAAAGCTTATTCTTATAGAATGCATAAAATCAATAAAGAAATCATAGCCAACCTTATGGGTGTTTTGCTCCTGTTTAATGGTGGATTCATGTTGCTTTCTTCTTTGGTGAGTCTCTTAACCCATGATGGAGTTACCTTTGAGTTAACGCTATCTGCTTTTTTTGTTTTATTTCTGGGTGTTTTTATTATGCTTTTATCGCGAAATCATACCAAACAAATTCAAAAACGAGAAGGTTATATAATCGTTAGTTTTGGTTGGGTTTTAATGTCTTTGTCTGGAATGTTGCCCTATCTATTTACTGGTGTTATTCCAGATATTTCAAGCGCTTTCTTTGAAACCATGTCGGGCTATACCACAACAGGATCTACCATTCTTAATGATATTGAATCTGTTCCAAAAGGGATTTTATTCTGGCGCAGCACAACGCATTGGATTGGTGGTATGGGGATTATTGTATTGGCTATAGCCATCTTACCTCTCTTGGGTATTGGTGGGATGCAATTGTTTGCAGCTGAAGCACCCGGACCAAGTAGTGACAAGTTGCACCCAAGAATTACAGATACTGCAAAACGCTTGTGGTTTATATATGTAGGATATACCTTGGCAGAAACCATACTTTTATCGGTCGCTGGGATGAGCTTCTTTGATGCGATTAACCACGCTATGAGTACACTCTCGACAGGCGGTTTTTCAACTAAAAATAATAGTGTCGCGCATTGGAACAATACTCCAATAATCCAGTACATCATTACTTTTTTTATGTTGATTGCGGGAACTAATTTTGTGTTGAGTTATTTTGCCTTTACTGGAAAGATTCGAAAAATATTCAGAGACCAGGAATTTAAATTTTTAATGACCTTTATTGGGATTTCAACTTTTATTGTTGCACTTGTTTTATACAACAATGTGGATTTGACACTAAGTTCGTTCGACCACCCTCAAATCTTTGGAACCTTAGAAAGTTCTTTTCGCCACGCATTCTTTCAAGTTGTAGCCGTCATAACTACTACGGGTTTTGTTACTGCAGATTTTACAGCATGGACACCTTTCTTAACCATTGTATTTTTTGGTTTAATGTTTATGGGTGGCTCAGCTGGGTCTACTTCTGGGGGAGTAAAAGGTGTACGTCATATGCTGATGATTAAAAGCGGTTTTTTAGAATTCAAACGTGCACTTCATCCGAATGCTATCTTACAACCTAGACACAATGGTTCCATATTGAAAGAAGAAGTTGTGTATAATATCTACGCCTTTTTTATTCTCTATTTGCTGTCCTTTATTTTTGGTGCACTTGTTTTTGGAGCCTTAGGATTAGATTTCGAATCTGCAATAGGAGTAGCGGCTTCGAGTTTGGGTAATGTAGGCCCAGCACTTGGAAGTTATGGCCCTGCATTTTCTTATAGCGAATTGCCTGAGTTTGGTAAGTGGTGGGCTTCTTTTTTAATGCTTTTAGGAAGATTGGAATTGTTTACTGTTCTAATATTGTTCACGACTTTCTTTTGGAAGAAACATTAGTAGCCGTACTTTTCTTTCCAACGTTGTTTTAAGAACAACCGTATAGCCTCTTCTTTTGCGTTTTGACCCGGTTCATACAGTTTTGTCTGACTTATTTCTTGAGGTAAAAATTCTTGCTCAGCAAAATTCATATCATGATCGTGCGCATATTGATATCCCTTTCCATAATCTAAATCCTTCATCAGTTTACTTGCAGCATTTCGAAGGGGTAGAGGAACCTGTAAGCTGCCGGTGTCCTGAACCATTTGTTGTGCTTTTCCGATGGCCATATAACTAGCATTACTTTTTGGACTAGTAGCCAAGTATATCACACATTGACTTAAAATTATTCTAGCTTCGGGATAACCAATTGCAGCAACAGCTTGAAACGTATTGTTGGCTAAAACAAGAGCCGTTGGATTGGCATTACCAATATCTTCGGAAGCTAAAATCAACAACCTACGCGCAATAAATTTCACATCTTCTCCGCCCTCTATTAATCGTGCTAACCAATATACAGCCGCGTTAGGATCACTTCCACGGATCGATTTGATGAAGGCCGAAATGATATCGTAGTGTTGATCTCCATCTTTGTCAAAAAGAACCGTTTTGGTTTGTGCTTTTTGTAATACAATTT
>JABAZL010000023.1 GCA_018608425.1 Flavobacteriaceae bacterium | reverse complement strand
TCTCCATCTTTGTCAAAAAGAACCGTTTTGGTTTGTGCTTTTTGTAATACAATTTCATCTGTAATATTGACTTCATCACCTTCCTGACTCATGATAACCAATTCGAGTAGCGAGAGCATTTTTCGTGCATCACCTCCCGATAGTTTTAAGAGCGCCTGATCTTCGATCAAGTTTATTTTTTTTTGCTTTAAAATATCATCCTCATCGATAGCTCGATTTAGAAGCAATTGAAGGTCTTCCGTTTCTAAAGGTTTTAGTGTGTAAATTTGACATCGAGAAAGCAGGGCTTTGATGACCTCAAAGCTTGGATTCTCTGTTGTTGCTCCGATCAATGTCACATATCCCTTTTCTACAGCACCTAAAAGAGAATCTTGTTGTGATTTACTGAAACGATGAATTTCATCTATAAACAGTAAAGGGCCTTTTTGTGTAAACAGACCTCCGCTATTTTTTGCTTTTTCTATGATCTCTCGAACTTCTTTAACCCCAGAATTTATGGCGGAAAGACTGTAGAAGGGCCGATCATTAGCTTTCGCCATAAGCGTAGCCAAAGTTGTTTTTCCTGTTCCTGGTGGGCCCCAGAGTATCAAAGAGGGGAGTTGTCCTGTTTTTAAGATGGGGCGTATAGCGCCTTGAGGTCCAACCAAGTGTTGTTGTCCCACATATTGGTCAATTACTTTTGGACGTATGCGTTCAGCCAGAGGTGCTATCATAGCACTAATATACTCAACTTAGGAGAATTTTCGTTGTCGGATAATTTCGTAAAGAACACTTCCGCAAGCAACAGCAACATTTAGTGAAGCTATAACACCTTCCATTGGAAGTTTTGCTTTTTCGGGAATGATATTTAAAATTCCTTTGGAAATTCCTTTTTCTTCCGATCCCATGATGAGAGCTACAGGTTTTTTAAAATCAACTTCATAAATCATTGCTTCCGCTTTTTCAGAAATAGCGATAGGCTCTACATCATGTGCTTTTAAAAGATAGATTGCATCTTTTAGATGATCTACTTTGGCAATGGGTACCGTAAACAAAGCCCCTGCTGAGGTTTTGATGGTGTCGGAATTGATTCGTGCACTTCCCGTTTGTGGTAATATAATACCCGCAACTCCAGTAGCAGAAGCGCTACGAATAATAGCACCTAGGTTTCGGGTGTCGGTAATGTTATCGAGTAAAAGAAAAATAGGTGTTTTATCTTCTTTAAGTACCTTTTCGATTAAAAGCTCTAAATCCCAATACGAAATAGGAGAAATAGTAGCAACTGCACCCTGATGGTTTTTATTTGAAAAACGGTCAAGACGTTCTATGGGAACATAACTGTGTGCTACTTTTTTGTCTCGAAGTAAATTTTCTAGTTGTTTAAAAAGGGGACTTCTTTGATCTTTTAACAAAAAAACCTTTTCAAGATTTTGATTTGCCTCTATACATTCTATGATGGCACGAACGCCAAAGATTTCTTGTGTATCCATTTTTAAATTTTAACAAAGCTAGTTGTTTTTAAGCGTTTGTATATGAAATAAGAGCATAAAAAAACCCGCCATAAAGGCGGGTTTGATTTAGTATCTAAACGATTAATTAAATAAACTAGTCGATGAGAAAAATGTTGGTACCGAGTCTGGGGCTCCTGGTACATTCGAATTTGTATCTACTTCATTTTGCGGATAAAGGAAACGTTGAGGGAATCCATCAGCAGCTGGACTTCCAGTAAGTTTGTTAGGAACTCCAATTGAGTTTCTATTCCTTCTTAAATCATGATAAACAACTAGTTCACCAATCAAAGTGATGTACTTTTCTTCCAAAATTTCTTTCTTAAGAGCAGCACCAGTTGAAGATGAAGCAGGGAATTGTGTAGCATCAGAACTATATTCTGCAGCTAAAGCAGTTCTTACGTTGTTCAAATGTCCTAGTGCATCAGTTTCTCTACCTAAGTTAAACTGAGCTTCTGCAAGAATTAACTCATTTTCGTAAAAAGTTGCAATAGGCATAGACGAAGTTTGGCTATATCTTCCACCGTCATCAGTGTTGAGTAAAGTACGGTATGAAGGTGATCCAACAGTACCATCTGCAAGGAAATAACTAGCATATACAAGACTATTACCAGGTGTAGTTAATGCTCTAGCAGTTGTCCCATCTAGTAAATTAGCTAGATGCGAATCTGTAGCAACCAAGTAATCTTGTCTTTGGTCAATAACAAACTGATACATTAAATTTCTGTTGTATTGAGCAGTTCCGTGTTGAGTAACTAAGTCATTTGCTCTTGAAGAAATCCCTTGAGTTGCATGTGAAACTGCTGTTGCATAATCTTTTGAAGCTAAAGCATAACGTGCAGCTAGTGTATGACCAGCTTCTTCCCAAGTTCCTCCTGATAGTCTAGCACCACCGTAACCGGCAGCAATAGTAGCAGCACCAACTTTAGCAATTCCAGATTCAATTAAATCAATTCCTCCGCTAACAACTACTGCTTGACCATCATAAGTTGGTTCAGAAAATTCATTAGGTCTAACAGCTTCGCTAAATGGAACATCTCCATAAAGTAGTGCCATATCAGCAAACATTGTTCCCTGAAGAATTTCAGCAATACCTCTTATTAAGTCAGAAGCACTTTCATCATTAATAATAAGCTGCGCATTGTTGATACCAGAAATGTAAGTGTCATTCCACATATCATTATAATTAGCACGGTTTGGTGAGTAAGTATTTAATGTCAAGTATTGACGGTCACCACCACTCATCTGATTGTTGAATACAGCGGCATAACGAGCGTTGTTACTTCCCATGTGTTGCATAAGCGCTAACTGTACCTGACCGATAATAAGGTCAGAAGAAGCAACTACAAATGCATTCGGATCATCATTCAGATCCTCTGTATAGCTTTCACAGCTAGCTATCGCTAGTACCGCGAAAATCGGTAATATAAATTTGTATAGTTTCATAGTTGTTTTTTTTAAAATCCAATTCTAAGTGTAGTGATAAATGAACGTGTTCCAGGATTACTGAAATACTCTAACCCTCTACCTCTTGAAGCTCCAGTTAAATTGTTTTCTGGATCAAATTCGTCTATTTCGGACCAGGTAAATAGGTTTCTTCCTGAAATAGAAAGATTCATTGAGCTAATTTTAAGGCTCTCAATCAAAGCTGTATCAAAACTGTAGTTAAGTGTAATCTCTCTTAGTTTAATCCAAGATGCATCCATAATGAAAGGTTCACCTACATCACCAAAACCACCACCATTGGTTGTCCACCATTCAGAATCAATTACAACTGGACCAGCACCAAAGTCTTCGATGTATCCACGGAAAGATTCTCCATTAGCAACTGGTGCTCCTGCAGCATTCACAATAGTACCACCAGTATTATTAACATTTTTTGCTCCAGTATTTGCATGAGTACCCATATAATGCAATACACCATAAGTACCATTCCACACATCATTTCCTTGAGATGTTTCAAACATAGTAGATA